>DAOWCC010000121.1 GCA_030639665.1 Elusimicrobiota bacterium
CAGGGATTAATAGAGGGAGTTGGTGGTGAACTTGGTGTTGAAAATGTTAAAAAAGGTTACATTTTAAAATCGATATTTGATAAATTAAGCGTGGTGATTGTCGGGTTGTTTTTTGGTGTTTTTCTAGTTTCGATTTTTGGGGTTTATCTTAAAGCATCAGAAAAATTTAAGTTTCTGGAATATGTAAATTTTGGTATTGGCATTTTGGGGGTATTGTTTGTGTTAGCTTCGTGCATTTATGTAGGTATAATTGCTCCATACAAAGCTGCTAAATCTAATGTAAGTGGGTATATTATTAAAAATTTGCCTTCCAGCATTAATCCAAATATTGGTTCTAATCAAAAAATAAGATAATTATCATTTTTTGTTTTTCTAAAAATACAAATTAATTTTTAGAGGGCGTGGACTTTACTTTCGAAGGTTTGCTGCGGACACACAGTAGATGTATCTTAAAGCGATTCGCCTACTACTTTCACAGAGCTCAATGCGCAGACGCGGTTATATTTTGCTTTGCAAAAAGTAATGGACGGAGTGGACTTAGCCCCCAGAGTCTTACTTTGGACACCCGAGTTTATTTCTTGCAGAAATAAACTCGGAGAGGGAGGGATTCGAACCCTCGGTACGGAATAATCCGTACACTGGTTTTCGAGACCAGCTCCTTAAACCGCTCGGACACCTCTCCATAAATAATTTTACTTCGTAAAACTATAGGTCTTAGGTAACAGGTTGCCAGTCACCAGTTTTAAAAATAACATCATTTTTCCTGTTACTTCGTGTCTGATGCCTTTAGCCTGTTGCCTTTAGCCTGTTTTGTTATAATGATATAATATAAAATTATAGTATAAAGATTAAATGGGATTGGACTTCTAATGAAAAAACTATTTGGAACTGACGGCATAAGAGGAGTAACTTGGGAATATCCTTTTACCGTGGATTTTTTGAAAAAGATAGGCTATGCGGCGTCTTATATTATCGGGCATTCTCCTTTATGTCCCAAGGAAGACAGAACCGTTTTAATCGGCATGGATTCAAGGGAATCCGGCGAGATTATTAAAAAAGCTTTGGCTGAAGGCATTAGCGCTAACGGCTTTAAGATTATAGATTTGGGCATTACAACCACGCCCGCCGTTTCATATTTGGTCAAAAGAGAAAAAGCCAATTTCGGCATAGTTATATCGGCAAGCCATAATCCTCCCGAGTTTAACGGTATTAAGTTTTTCTCAAGCGAGGGCTTGAAATTAACGGATGACGCCGAGCGCAGAATTGAAGAAATGCTTTTGGGACCGGAAGAAATTAATATTAAGTCTTCTGAAGTCAATATTGAGAAAATTGACTATTCCCGCGATTATATGGATTTTGTCAAAAGCACATTGCCCGAAGGTTTTAATCTTAATGGTTGTAAGATAGTTTTGGATTGCGCAAACGGAGCGGCTTTTAAAATAGCTCCCGCGATTTTCAAAGAGCTTGGGGCCGATATTAAAGTCATAGGCGATAAGCCGGACGGCAAAAATATTAATCTTGGATGTGGCGCTCTTCATAATCAAAGCATGCTTAAAGAGACTGTTGATTTTGGAGCTTTTTGCGGCATAAGTTTTGATGGCGATGCCGACAGATGTATTTTCTCGGATGAGCAAGGCAATATGCTTGACGGGGATGATTTGATTTCAATAGCCGGTCCCTATATGCTTGAACGGGGACGGTTGACAAATAATAAAGTGGTTCTCACTTTTATGTCCAATTGCGGGCTTATTAAATATTTTAATAAAGAGGGCGTTGAAGTTAAGCAAGTGGCGGTTGGCGATAAAAATGTTACCGAGGCCATGGAAAAAGAAGATTTGAAAATTGGCGGCGAGACCAGCGGCCATATTATTTTAAGGGAATTCGCTCCCACCGGTGACGGAATTTTAACCGCTCTTCAAATAGTTGCCATGGTGAGAGATACGGGAAAATCTTTCAGTTATTTTAAGAAGCATTGGAACAGATATCCTCAATTTATAGTTTCACATAAAGTGGAATATAAAACGCCTTTTGATGAGATAGAGGGTTTTAATTCCAAGATAAAAGAGATGGAAGCTAAGCTTGCGGGAAACGGCAGAATATTTATCAGATATTCGGGCACGGAGCCTTTGCTTAGATTATTGGTTGAGGGCGAGAGAGCGGATTTTGTGAAGGAAATAGCGGACACTATAATGGACCATTACAAAAAATACGGAGGAAAATTTGATGAGAAACGTAAAATTAGGAATTAATATTGACCATATAGCGACTTTAAGAGAAGGCAGAAAAGATAAAAACCCCGATCCTCTTGAGGCGGCTCGAGTGGTTCTTAAATCCGGCGGTGATATGATAGTTATGCATTTGCGCCATGACAGAAGGCATATTAAAGATGCCGATATTGCCAATGTGCGCGAGAATGTGAAATGTCTGCTTCACCTTGAAATGGCCGCCACCAAAGAAATGGAAAAAATAGCTTTAAAATATCGTCCCGATTCCGTATGTCTTGTGCCTGAATTTGAAGATGAAGTTACAACGAGAGGCGGCTTGAAGCTTAAGGCGAATAGCGCTGAAATCAAAAGAATAACCAAAACACTTTCAAAAGCCGGCATAGAGGTAAGTTATTTTGTTGATCCCGAACCTCAAGATATCAGAATGGCGCATAATATGGGCGCTGACGCGGTGGAGCTTTGCACTAATGTTTATGCTGAAAGCTGGGGAAAGAAATTTCAGGCCGGGGAGCTTGAAAAAATTCAGCTTGCGGCTTATTTGGCTAAAGAATTGGAATTAGGGCTTCACGCGGGACATGGTCTTGATTATTATAATGTCGCTCCTCTGGCTAAAATTGAAGGCATGGATTATTTGAATATAGGTTTTTCCGTTATTTCAAGAGCGGTTTTTGTAGGACTTAAAACCGCGGTTTCCGAGATGAAAAGAGCTATTCAGTAAAAACTTCGGAGGACTAGAGGACTGGAAGATTAGAGGAATAGCAACAGCGATAAAAAGAAGAAGCAAGTAAAGGCTAAATTTTTTTTAGAGATTTTGTTTCTTGTGACTGGTGACTTGAGACTGGTGACCAATATTTTACGGAGTAAAATATTATGTGCGGTATTATTGGATATATTGGCGATAAAAAGGCTTCTGACTTTCTTATCGAAGGCCTTAAGAGGCTTGAGTATAGAGGCTATGACTCCTGCGGTATCGCCACCGCTAATGAAGACAAACTTTCTTTAAGAAGAGTAAGCGGAAGAGTGGGGCTTCTTGAAGAAGCGATTGAAAAAAAGCCTGTAAAGGGGATTGTGGGCATAGCTCATACAAGATGGGCCACTCACGGCATTCCGTCTGAAGATAATGCTCATCCCCATACCGATTGCAAGGGCGAAATAGTTCTTGTTCATAACGGCATAATAGAAAATTACACCGAGCTTAAAGAAAAACTTCTCGCTTCAGGGCATAAATTCAAATCTGAAACCGATACCGAAGTTGTCATCCATCTTATAGAAGATAAAATAAAATCTTTTAAAGCGGAAATGAAAAACGGCGAATATGAAACCGTTTTTTTTAAGGCTTTTAAAAAAGCCATCGCCGATATTGAAGGCTCATTCGCTCTAGCGGTTTTATGGTCAAAGTGCCCCGATATGCTATTGTCAGCCAGATTGCACAGCCCTTTGGTTATAGGTCTTGGCAAAAAAGAAAATTTCGTGGCTTCCGATGTTTCCGCTTTTCTTAAATTTACAAAGAAAGTCGTTTTCCTTGAGGACGGCGAAATAGCGCTTGTTAGAAAAAATTCCGTTGAATATTTTAATTTCGCGGGAAAGGAAATTAAGAAAAAATCGACTGATATTAAGTGGGACAGCTCTATGGCCGAGAAGGGCGGCTATAAGCATTTCATGCTTAAGGAAATTCACGAGCAAGCCGAGTCGGTGGAAAATACCATAAGGGGCCGTCTTCTTCCTCTTGAAAAAGATATTCTTAAAAAGGAAATAGGCTTAAGTTTTAAAGACATAAAATCTTTGGACCATGTCCAAATCGTGGCTTGCGGAACCGCTTATCACGCCGGGCTTGTGGCAAAATATATTTTTGAGAATTTTGAAATACCCACTTATGTTGATTTTGCTTCGGAATTTTCGGACCGTTCAAAAATAATAGATAAAAACACTTTTTTGATAGCCATAAGCCAGTCGGGAGAAACCGCCGATACGCTTTGCGCCGTTAGAGAAGCCAAAGAGTCGGGGGCGAAAGTTTTGGCCATTACAAACACGGTCGGCTCAAGTTTAACCAGAGAAGCCGATTATGTGCTTTATACTCATTGCGGACCTGAAATAGGTGTCGCTTCCACAAAGGCTTTCCTCGGGCAATTATCGGCCATATATGTTTTGGCTATTCATATTGCCGTAATCCTTAAGAAGATTTCACTTAAGGAAGCCGGGAAATATGTTAAAGAGCTTATAAAGATTCCACGGTTTATTGAAAAACTTTTATCTCGCGAAGATGAAATGAAGCGCATTGCCGATAAATATTCCACATATGAACATTTCTTATTTATATCAAGATATGTGAATTTTCCCATCGCTCTTGAAGGGGCGCTTAAGATAAAGGAAATAGCTTATGTGCATGCCGAGGGTTATGCCGCGGGAGAAATGAAGCACGGGCCCATAGCCATTATAGAGAAGAATATGCCCGTTATATGCATAGCGACAAATTCCAAGGTTATAAAACTTCTTGCCGGCAATATTGAAGAGGCTATGGCGCGCGGCGCTAAAATTATCGCCATTGTTGATGAAGAATCCAAGAAACATATCAAGGCTTCGGAAATTATTGAAGTTCCCAAAACTCTTGATATGCTGTCGCCCCTGCTTAATACCATTCCGTTGCAAATTTTCGCTTATTATATAGCATTGAATAAAAAGTGCGATATTGATAAACCCAGAAATCTTGCCAAAAGCGTTACAGTGCGATAAAAGGCCGGGAGTTCACTTAAGAAAATGACTAAAAATCCTCAAATCATTTCCGGCATAGGCATTGATATCGTTGATATCAAAAGAATAAAAAAATTGGTTGAAACAACTTCTTTTCTCAAAAGGTTTTTTGCAGCGCCGGAAATAAAATACTGTCTTAAAGGTAAAAATAAATTTGAAAGAATTGCGGCGCGGTTCGCGGCCAAGGAAGCGGTGATTAAAGCTACCGGGCTTAAAAAATTGGCTTTAAAAGATATTGTCCTCATTAAAGATAAAACGGGAAAGCCTTCAATAGAAATAAAGAATAAAAAATATTCAGGTTTAAACGCTCTTGTGTCATTGTCTCATACCGCTGATTACGCCTGCGCGTCGGTGGTAGTGATAAATCACCAGGTCACAGGCAAGCAGGTCTCAGGTCACAAGTAACGGCAAAAACAGAAGATAAACAAAGCACAGAGGCACAAAGTCATAGTGAAATACCTATCATGAAAAAGATAATTCCAAAAAAATTAAAGAGCTTAATTCCTAAGCGGGATAAACATTCCCATAAAGGCGATTATGGAAAGGTTTTGATAATTGCCGGGTCAAAGGGAATGAGTGGAGCGGCGATTTTAGCGGGAAGGGCGGCGTTGAAAGCCGGAGCCGGTCTTATAACCATTGCTTGCCCCGCGTCCGAACGATTTATTATAACGGCGGCCTTGCCCGAGGCTATGACTTTGCCATTAAGCGATAAAGACGGAGTATTTTCATTGAAAGCTGCCGGTGAAATTTTGAAATGGCAGAAAATTAAAAAATATGATGTGGCTTTAATCGGCCCCGGCCTTTCAGTTTTAAAGGAAGCTCCGCTTTTTGCGGCGGAAGTGATAAAGAAACTTCAAATTCCAATGATAATTGACGCCGATGCTTTAAACGCGCTCGCGCTTAAGCCTTTGAGCGCTTCTTCGCTTCCCCGTATAATGACGCCGCATTTGGGTGAAATGAAGAGACTTGTGAAAACCGGCTCTTCCGATAGGAAAAGTCTTGCTTTCAAACTTTTTAATAAAACCGGCGCGATTATTATTATGAAAGGAAATAAGACGCTGATTAAAGCCAAAGATGATTTTTATGAAAATACTACCGGCGGACCCTCTCTTAGCAAAGGCGGAAGCGGGGATGTATTGGCGGGTTTGATAGCGGGTTTATGGGCGCAAGCCGGAAAGCGCGATGGCTATAATGATAAAACCGCTTTTGAAAGTTCGATATTAGGCGTTTATTTGCATGGGCTTTGCGGCGATTTGGCAAGCAAGAAATTAACGGAGAGATGTGTTTTGGCCGGGGAGCTTTTGGATTATCTTCCAAACGCTTATAGGTCACTGTCTAAAATATGAAGATGAATGAAAGCCGGATATTGGATTATATAGAAGATAACTTTGCCGTTCAAAAAGATAAGAGATTATTGATAGGGCCCGGCGATGACGCGGCTGTTCTTAAAACCAAAAGCGGCAAGGTTTTGGTTGCCACTACCGATGAAATGGTTGAAGGGACGCATTTTTTAAAAGGTTTCGATTATCCCGAGAAACTCGCGAAAAAACTGCTGAGAATAAATTTAAGCGATTTGGCGGCTATGGGAAATGTTAAGCCGCTTTCGTGTCTTTCAGGCGGGGGCATGCCGAAAAATACGCCGGCCACTTGGATTAAAAAATTTATAAAAACTTTAAATAAGGAAGCGGAAAAATTCGGCTTGAATCTCTCGGGCGGCAATCTCGCGAGAAGTAAAAATTTACATATGTATTTGACTGTTTTGGGTGAAGCCGATAAAAGCGAAATAATAACAAGATATGGAGCCAAGCCGGGAGACGAGCTTTATAGCATCGGTTCCTTGGGAGAATCTAAAGCCGGGCTTGAAATATTTTTAAGCGGCAAAAAACCAAAAACGCTTTCCGAAAAAAAATTGATAGAAAGATTTTGGGAGCCGAAACCCATGATGGAGGCCGGAAATATATTGGGAAGATATAAGCTTGCCAATTGTATGTTGGATAATTCCGACGGTCTTTTGAGAAGCGTTAAAATAATAGCCGGAGCTTCAAAGCGCCAGGTTGTTCTTTCGCTTAAAGAAAAGGATATTTCAAAAGAGCTCAAAGAATACGCTTTGAGCAAAAGAAAAAATTGTTTGGATTACGCGATAAGCGGCGGCGAGGATTATGGTCTTATCTTTACCGCGAGTTTAAAAAATAAATGATTGTCATTTTGATCCAAATACGGCTTTTATGGACATAGAAAGAAGTAATCCAATGAAAGTACCTTTATTAGATTTGAAGGCGCAGTACGCGACGATCAAAGACCAGATCCTGGCACAGGTGACGGAGGTGCTGGATTCACAGATCTGTATCGGCGGTCCGAAGATCAAGGAGCTGGAAGAAAAAATTGCCGCCGCCAGCGATTGTCAATACGCCGTCGGCGTCTCCAGCGGCACCGATGCGATCCTCAACTGCCTGATGAGTCTCGGGATCGGCCCCGGCGACGAGGTC
>DAOWCC010000099.1 GCA_030639665.1 Elusimicrobiota bacterium
ACATCGCGTTGGCTCGTTGAGCGAATGTAAAATTTTCAATCTCGAAAACGTGGGGGATCAATGAGACGAAACATGTACGCCAAATCATACGGGTATGAGGCAATGTGGGCCACAATGTTTAAGCCCGAAAACAAACCTTTATAATTCATAAAAAACATTAACAATTTCCATCTCTCGCGGGCTCCGGTTTCATTTAAAAAAATCTTATTGTTTTTAATCAAAATCTTGTCCAGAGAATTTAAATATTCAAATTCTTCTTTAAAAACAACTTCAATATCTTTTGAGAACTCTTCCTTAAACTTTCGCATATCCAAACACTCGTTAAAAGTAAATTGGTCCATAAGCCAAACAAGCATATTATCCCGCTTGCTAAGCTTTTTCAGATTAAATTGATTTTTCGCGGCTTTATTGTTTAACGGCATGGCGCTGTACATAATTGAATTGGAAATACCGGAAAGCGCGGGCTGGCCAAAACCGAAAAAAGACAATTTCTCGCTTGATTCAAAATCAATATCTTTGCCTTTAACTCTTTTATTTGAAAATTCCAGCGCGACCGCCCTAGTCTTGGAAGAATAAAACTTTTCCTCGCAAGGACAATCAAAGCCATGTTCGCTCGCGAGTGTCTTAAGCGCCGAAAAAGACTTGTTCTTTATGCCTTTTAAATGTTTCTGAAACAAAGACAATTCCCCTTTAAAATATTTTTTTAAATATTCGACCGAAGGCTGAAGGTCATAAAGAAGTATTGAAGAGGGGCTTAAAACCAACGCTTGCTTGAAACTTTTAAGAAAGCTTTCCGGAGTCTGCCCCGCCAGCCCCGCGATCATCTCAATATTAATATCGGCAAAACCGGCTTTTTTCGCGTTTTCAACGGCGGACTTAATAACACTAATGCTTTTATAATTTCTATTGCAAATTTTCAACTCTTTGCTGTTAAATGATTGAGTTCCCAAATCTATGCTGTTAAAGCCGTATTTTTTAAGAATTTGAAATTTTTTCAATGAAACATCCGAAGGGTGATACTCAAACGCTTGCGTGATTACCGATTTTTGATTAATATGTTTTTTAATCGCTTTACAAATATCTTCAAGCTGATCTTCGGTAAATAAACTTGGAGTTCCGCCCCAAAAATAAATATTTTTAATTCTCATCTTACCGATAATATCCGCGAAATATTTCATTTCATTGATTAAATTTGTTTTATAATCTTCAAGCTTTCGCGGAGAGGATAATTCCTGGAAATATATGCAATAAGAACACTTGCTTTTGCAATAAGGCATTGTTATATACACATCCGCGGAACGCTTAAGTTTATTTTTATCGCTTCCCAAGTATTCCTTCCAATACTTTTTTATGCCGCTCGCGGAAACAATTTTGTTTATATTTTCCATATTCCGCGTCGCCACATCCGCGGGGAAAAAATTATTCCTGTAATTGTCTTCCACCATGACTTCCATAAAAGCCTTAAATACGCTTAATTTTTCCGAACATGTTTTAGTGATATCTTTCATAAATTATGCTCATTCCGGTTTAAGTTCGCTATCGCCATATCGTTTAATATATTCAGTCCAGATCCCCTCGCAGGCATTATACCGCGAGCAGCCTTTGCAACGGTTTGTTTTTTTTCTGGAAATTATCTGTCTTGAAGCCAAGGCGTCCGTATTTTTAAAATCCGGAGCCCAATGCTCGGTAAAAAAAAGAATTCTTTCATTTATTTCGCTTATATGTTTTTCATAGCCCTTAAAATAACAAAGCGGAACATATCTGACTTTCCACTGATCATAACCGTTATCGAGCCCGATATCTATGGCTTTACGCATATAAACGCTTGCCTTTGATATCTTGGGCACAAGTTTTTTGAAATCATCATAAGCCCCGCCATAAGTGGGATCGACAAAAATATATTCAACATTGCGGATTTTATATTTGGCATACAGCTCCGCTATGCGCGGCAAAAACCGCATATTCTGTTTAACAACAGTGGTATTGCCGTTTATACTTCTGAAACCAAGTTTTTTTAAATTCTCTATTCCTTTAATCAATTCATTAAAACTGCCTTTGCTTCTGGTTAAATAATCATGTGTTTTTGAATTATGTCCATGCACGGAAAAAATAAGCCCGTTAATGCCGGAATCTATGATTTTTTTAGCGGCGGAAAAATCAGAAAATATTCTTCCGTTTGTGGCGCTTAAAACCTCTTTAATGCCTATTTTTTTAGCGACTGAAACCAACTGCGTATAATCGGGCCTTATCGTGGATTCTCCGCCTATTATTTCTATAATATTCGCTTTTTTCTTCTTCGCGAGATAAATCTCTCTAATTATTTCTTCCGTTGTTTTTTCCACAAATTCTCGTTTATTTGAGTTTATACAGAACCGGCAATTATTATTGCAGGAATAGCCCGTAAAAATAACAATCTTTGTTTTTTTCTGAAAGTTTTTTTTCACCTTTTAAATATCCCCGCTATATCCACAATATTATTGTTAAAAATGAGAAAAATCGCCGCGCCCGCAAATATCCATAAGGCGAAAGGCCGTCCTTTTATAATTTCCACTTTTGGTTTTTCGACTTTCAAATTATCCAGCCAATCGGATAAAATTTTAATCTGTTCAGCCGTAAGACCGTCTTTAAAACAATCGTCAAAAGCTCCCTCAAAAACAGGATTATCCCTTAGAATTCTCAATATTTTGGAAGACAAGACCATATGAGGCTCGAGCTCATGCGCCTCAATATAACGAGTATCTTTCTTTTCCATGATAAATTCAAACATATACCTTCCGACAAAAAGTATGACGCTGAATTTAAGAACATTCATAAGGGCAATCATCAATAAGTCCATAAGCCTGTATGGAAAAAGAAAATAACCCGAAATAAAATATAAGCCGTAGGCCGTGATCGATATATAAACCCACTTCTTGCTTCTGAAATTTTCAGCCACTTTTTCCCATAAAAAGAAAAGGATAAAATAAATTATCTCCGTTCTTAATATGATTTTCCCGAAACTATTTTTTAATTCCATCGCGAATATCTGATGAAGCAGAAAAATCAAGCCTATGTTTATGGCATAAAAAAATATATAAAACTTTTTCAGGCCTCCCTGCTCGGACAGCGCGATCGCTCTTTGGCGCAAAGCCTCCCATTGAGCGCTGAAAAAATCCCCGGGACTTGCCTGCCTGATGCCTTCCGAAACATAATTTATAAGCGCGAAAAGAGCCGCGACGACGAAAATATTTATAAGCAGGCTTAAAAAAAGATAATGAGGAAAAGTCTTTATAAAAGGATTTATAAGAGGAAGACAGGAACTTATCAAAATAAAAAACTTGGCGTCCCCGGCGGGCCAGATTTCACCGTACCAAAGTATTATGGCGGCAAGAAGCGTCCACGCGAAATGAATAAACCAAAGACCGTAAAAATTTACTTTAAGAAAACTATCTGTCTGGCCCGTATAACCCAAATATGTATTATAAGCCATTGCCAAAAAAAACAGGGCGAAAAGCTTCATTCCAATCAATATTTTTTTATTGAGAATTTTTTGGATTTCAAAATCCTCCTTTACAACCGTTATACTCCAGCCGGCAAAAATAATTAAAGCTATAAGAGATATGCTGTTCATAATATTTACAAAGCGTGAATTTCCTCGCCGCCGAAATGCTCATAATAAGTTCTCATAAGCCCCAAACACTTCTTTTTTTGAGAACATTTCCGGCATTCTTTTATATATATCCTATCTTCCATGGGCAAAGTAATCCAAGCATACTCTCTAAGCCTGGAGTTTAACACGCACAGCGGAAAGTGATACAGCCTAAAATCCGCGAATTGTTTTATAAGCTTAA
The DNA here is from genome assembly GCA_030639665.1 of Elusimicrobiota bacterium. Lineage (GTDB taxonomy): Bacteria > Elusimicrobiota > Elusimicrobia > Elusimicrobiales > UBA9959 > JAKLQJ01. The sequence continues at coordinate 3,831 of DAOWCC010000099.1, forward strand.
AACACTTATTTACGACCTTTGAGGATTCCTTTAAATCCAAAGCTATTTTCTTATGATTTATTAAAGACATGCCCTCAATTTCATAATGAATAACAACAATTCTGTATTTCGCGGTATCGGGAAACTTTCTTAAAAAAAGCCGCAAAATATTTTCAAAATCTTTTATATTTTGCTTAATAAGCACGATTCTTATTTCAAGCCTCTGGCCTTGGGAAAACTTTAATATATTTTCAATACCCTTCAAGGCCTGATTAAAACTGCCCTTTGCTTGCGTAATGGCTTCATGTTTTGCCGCCCGTGAGCCGTGAAGCGAACAGGCTATTTCAAAAGGGGGTTTTGCCACGCGAATAAATTTTTTAACAAATGTTAAATTTGAAAATTTTCTGGCATTGCTGAGTAAAACAATTCTGGTAGACGGAACGCGTCTTCTAAAATAAGCGATAAGTTTAAAAAAATCCGGATGTAAAGTGGGCTCGCCGCCGGTCAAACTGAGAAAACTGTTATCCTGAGGATTCTTTAAATAAGTTCCGCCATCAATCAAATGCCTCTCAAACATCTTGATTTGATGTTTAATGCCGTATAGAGCCATGGAGTCTTGATTAACAAAAGAATCCATATTGGTGCACATTATGCATTTGCTGTTACATTTGTTCCAAAACGCTATATCGGGCATTATTCAAACCAACTTTCAAATATTTTTTTAAATTCTTTTTTCTGAAGTTTTCTCGCTATAATTTTAAAAATCCCTTTTTGCATCCTGCACCAATCACTATCGGCCATATTGCCCCAGGGAGAATCCTGAGTCTCATAATTATGAACCGGACATACCCCGCAAAAAGGCTTAAAAGCGCAGCGAAAGCATTTAACTTGATTTTCAAGACATGAAGACATAAGACAAATTTTTGAAGCATCGGAGGCTATCAAGTCTTTATATGAGCTCTCTTTAACATTTCCAATGCGAAAAGAAATGTCTCCTTTGGCCGCGATCATTCTTCCTTCATCGCAGGTATAAATATCTCCGTTATAATTATAAGCCATTTGCCCTACGCTTGCCCCGCATGGAGAACGCAAATCCAAATAATTGGGATCTTCTTTTTTTAGGATTTTACGCAGTATTATGGCGGCCGTTCGCTCAATAAATTTGCCCTTATTCTTATTTATTTTCAAAATATAATCCAGAGCTTTTTCATAAAAACAAAGATACTCTTCAACAGTATAGCCAATCTCTCCCCAAACCTCTTTGGCATAGCCTATGGGTGAAAGAGGCCGCAGAAAAATTCCGCCAAAACCCAAATTACAGTATTCATCCACTATTTTTTTTGAATGACTTAAGGAATATTTGGTGGTGGTCATAAGAGCTGAAGGCAGTGAATCTTTTTTTAATCCCCCTGAACCCGCTTTCTTAAAAAATTTCTTCAGCCATTTAACGGTCAAATCATAAGAATTACCGCCCAAATAAACCCTGTTTTTATTATGCACGAAACCGGGGCCGTCCAAAGAAGCGCATACGGAAATATTTTCATCCGATAGAAATTTAAGTTTTTCATTGTCCATTAAGCTCAAATTGCTGACAAGCGAAATAATAAGATTTTTACGGACCTTTTTATTTTTAGCTTTGGCATATTTAACGGCTTTTTTGACAATAGCCCAATTTATAAGCGCTTCGCCGCCCTGAAATTCCAGGGTTATATTGGGATTGGGGCTTTCAAAAGCCATGTTTATGCTTTCTTGAACGGTTTTAAAAGACATATTGGTATTGGAAAAACCGGCTTGATGATTAATCGCTCGACAATAAATACAGGCATGATTGCATTTAAGGGTTACGACCATAATATGCAAACTCGGCCCGCTATGCGCCAGAGGCATAAGTTTGCCAAGCTGATAAGACAGGCCGTCAAAATCCAAATAATCCCGCAAGAAACCTTCCTTTTTCAAACTCTGATAAATTTCGGATTTTTCGGAAAAATCATCTTTTGAAATTTTATTAAAATCCGCCGAATTGATTATTAACCAATTGCCAAAATCATTGGAAATAAAATATTTTTCGCCGATTTTTTCAAAATTAAAATTACACAAATTGTTTTTTTTCATCTATCTTTCCCATTAATTGGACAAAGCGAGCTTTGAGACCGCATTACTCTCTCTCAAATCCGAGTTTTAGGCTGTTTTTTTCTTGCTTCTTGTCTCTATTTTCTTTTTAATCGGAATAAATTCATCCCAGCCGTAAATTTCGGGATACTCCCGCCAAGGCCCTTCGCATTTTTCAAAATACAAACATTTTTTGCATTTTTTATGTTTTACTTTTCCCTCATTCCTTCTATAATCGCCGTAACTTTCAACATAAATATCGGCATCCGCCACAGGCCCTTCCGGAATCAATTGTTCCGCCACGCAATGCTCATACCCCTTCATAAAACAATAAGGAATCGCCTCGGTAAAACAATTAATCCCGTTACTCAATCCGATATCAAGCCCCTTGCGCACATATTTCATGATCAGCTTTTTTTTAGGAACTATCCATTTTTTATTTTTCATTGCCGTCCCTATTATATGGACGAACGCGAACTGAAAATGATTCACCTTAAGAAAAGCGAATAATCGAGCCAAATCGGGCAAATCTTTATAATTGCGCGAAGTTATAACGGTATTGGTTAAAACATACATGCCGAGTTTTTTGCAATTGGTTATCCCCTTAACAACTTCTTTAAAACTTCCCTTTGCCTGAGTAAGCTTATCATGAATTTCAGGCTTGGAGCCATGCAGTGACGGCCCCATTTCGGTAACTCCCGCGCGCTTAAGCTCAAGGCAATAGTCATAATAAGCGAATCTTCTGCCATTGGTTTGAATTTGAATGGAGGAAAAACCCATTTTTTTCGCCGCCTTAACGGCATCAATAAGATTGGGGTGCATGGTGGGCTCTCCGCCGGTAAAAACCACGCCCGAAACCCCTTGTTTTCTCGCGTCTTTAAGCAAGGCTATTATTTCCTTTAATGGTTTCTTCTTAACACCTGTCCTTTTATCGCCTTGCGCGCAAAAATCACAATAATTATTACATTCAAAGCCGACTTTAATATCTATTCTTTTCATTAGTTTAATGGTATTTCTCTATCCAATCGATGAACATATTTTTAACGGTTTTATCCGCCATTTTATCTATGATTATATCAAAAACACCTTTGAAGATTTTACACCTTTCACTTGTAGCCATATTTCCCCAAAAACTCCCTTGCGCCGCATAATTATAGACGGGCATAATATGGCAATATGGATTATAAACGCAGCGCGCGCATAATGGCTGGGTCAGAAAGCCGAAAGCTGATAAAAAAAGCGTTCTGGCCATCGGTTTATTTAAAAGACTTTCAAACGAATTCTCATAAACATTGCCCAATTGAAAAAACTCATCTCCCGCATTGCTTAACATCCTCGCTTCATCACTGCCGTAAATATTTCCATTATAATTGTAAGCGAGCCTGTAGATAAAATCCAAGTTTTGATATCTCGGCCGCTGTCCCGTCAATATTTGCCGCGCGAACATTAAAGCCCCTTTTTCATAGACTTTTATTCCTTTTTTATTCAATGAGACAATATAATCAAAAGCTTTCTTATAAAAACCTAAAAATTCCTTGGCGCTATAACCAACGCTGTCCCAATTGAGAGCCGCCTTGCCTAAAGGATCCAACGGCCCCAATTGTATCCGCTTAAGACCGCATTTTAAAAACTCATCCACTATTTGCTCGGGATATTTAAGCGAGGAGCGGCTTATCGTGCAAATGGCATTCGGCGATTCAATGGCATTGTTTTTTTTAGAAAGAAGAGTTATTTTTTTCAGCCATTTTGAAACTATTTTGTGAGCTGAACCCTTGGGACTTTTTCTATTTAAGTCATGAAGAGCTTTTTGACCGTCCAAAGAAGAACAAACAGTCACTTTGTTTTTTATAAGAAAATCCATTTTTTTTTCATCCATGCCCATTAAATTGGTCACTATTGAAAAATGAATATTCCTTTTAAACGGCTTATTTTTCTTTTTAACATAATTAATAATAAACTTAACAGTTTTAAAATTTAAAAGAGGTTCGCCGCCTTGAAATTCCACCATCAAATCTCGCGCCCGGATATTAAAAATAAAATCCACCGTTTTCTTGGCGGTTTCAAGAGTCATGTCATTGTTAATCGCTTTCCCAAAAGACGCGTTTGCTCCGCAATAAAAACAATTTGAATCGCATCTTTTGGTAACGCTTATTATATGGATATGAGGCCCTTGCCAATCCTTAAGAAAACAAGAACTCAATCTTTCAGCCAAAACATCAAAATCAAGCCTGTTTCTAAAAAAATTCTTTTCAGATAATTGATTTTTACATTTTTTGTCTTTTATTTTCCCTTTAAGAAAAGCCTCAAATTGTTTTTTATTTAAGCAGACATTATAACCGGCGTCATTTGAAAGAAGAAAACCGGAATTTGACTTTTGAAAATAATTTATAAAAGGCCGGTAAATCTCTTTTTTTTGTTTTATTTCGCGAACCATCAGGTATACCCTTTTTTAAAAAGTTTTATCAGCGTTTTAAGATACTTTCTTAAAACCGCGTCTTTTTTGGACATGGCGAGCATATTTATTACGGCTTTTTTGCTTATTTCAGTTCTCATTTTATATGCCAAACTTCCTTCATAAAGGCCGGAAAGTCGGTAATAGCCGGAAAGACAATTGACGCATTTCACAGAATCTGAAATTGGCTTGCAGGCGGAATATTTTTTTTTAATTCCTTTCAAAGCCGTTCCCACGGATATTTTTTTTCTCTGCGCCAAATCTTTAACAAAGGGATATGGATAAAGCGATAATGCGCCGTCAGGGAACATTTCCAAATCCCTTAAAAAGGGGCAAAAATCATTATCATATTTTTTTTCCCTAAAAGCTTCCAATAAAGATTCAAGCAGTATAAAATCTCCCGCTTGAACTTTTTTAATCACATAAGAAATTATTTTTTCCATTCCTTTGGAAAAA
>DAOWCC010000275.1 GCA_030639665.1 Elusimicrobiota bacterium
TGTTTTTTGGGAGTCTGGGTTTTGCCGCGTCATTTTCCAAGTTTGAAAAAAATCAAAAAAACGAAACCATTAAAAACGGAATATTATTTTTTTCCGCCATTGTTTTGGCGGGTTCTTTATGTATTAAGCAAAAAAATGATAATTTGCGCGATTGCGCTCTTAATTGCGAAGAATTTTCCGATAGGAGCGCGGCGCTTGGAAAAATTTCCATATTAAATTTAAACGGCAAGGAACTGATTTTTGAGAATATTAAAACAAAGCTTTTAACGAGCTCAAATTACGCGCTCGCGCTTGCTCACGCGCGTTATGCCGAAAGGCTTTATCCATTGTCCTGGATATTTAAGTTTATGCAGGCTGAAATTTATTTTAAAACTTTGAATTACCCGGAAGCTAAAAAGAAAATAAATGATATTCTCATGATAGAGCCCAATTGTTTGCCGGCAAGATTCATGCGGGCTGAAATATTATATGCCGAGGGAGAATTTAAAAGCGCTTTTGTGGAAATGGCGCGCATAGAGAAAATAATTAAAAATTTCAAAGTGTTAAAACTTTCCGATTACAATAAAGCTCTTTTAAGATTTGATTATAATGGATATGATATTTTAAAAAAACGATTATCTTCCCTGTCCCGCCTATGGCGGGATAAGCAGGGAGGCTCCGCAAAGTCAAAGGAGGCTTCGTGGAAACACAAATGTGGCAAGATTATTGTTTAAATTCAGGCAATGTTTTTCTTGGCAATGATATTAATCTGATTTCAAGCGGAGAAGACGCTTTTCCTTTGATAATTAAAAAAGTAAAGGCCGCGAGAAAATTTATATTTATTGAGGTTTATTCTTTCAGTGATGACCATATAGGCAGGGCATTTGGCGATATGTTGGCGAAAAAAGTTCGTCAAGGCGTCAAAGTTTACATAATTTATGATTCCATAGGATCCCTTTCCACCGGCGGCAATTTTTTTAAAAAGATGAGGAGAGAGGGGATTAAAGTTAAAGAATATCATCAGGCTGTTCCGTGGAAGCCGCATTGGAATTTATTTAAAAGAGATCATAGAAAGCTTTTATGTATAGACGGCGAAACGGCTTTCATCGGAGGTTTTAACATATCGGAGTATTACGCGCCAAAATCCATGGGGGGGCGCGGCTGGAAAGACGTGGTGGCGGAAATAAAAGGCGATATTGTAAGCGCCATTGAAAAAGAGTTTTTGTCGTCATGGGAAAGATGTCGGGGGCTTAAGGAGGACCTTCACGGTTTAAATGCCGGCGAAAAAAGCGGGTTTAATAATGGGACAATGCCGGCGAGTATTGTTTCCGCTTCAGGCATTAGGGATAGAATGTCAATAAGAAGAAGCTATAAATATGCCATTGAAAAAGCGAAAGAATATATTTTTATAACCAATGCTTATTTTCTTCCCGATAAAATAATTTACAGGAAACTTATAAAAGCGGCTAAAAAGGGCGTGGATATAAGAATTATAACGCCTTTTAACACCGATCATCCATATGTGCGCTGGGCTTCATGGGCATTATATTCATCCAAAGCAGAATTTACTCGTTACGGCTTACCAAAGGGAGACGGAGTTTCTGTTCGTTGTCTCAAGGACTAAAAGAAGAAA
>DAOWCC010000229.1 GCA_030639665.1 Elusimicrobiota bacterium
GCTATTCTTTCATTAATCATGTCAAAAGGAAGTTTAACGCTTAAATCAAGAGCGGGAGTAATAAGAGGAGCTTTCAAATCCGGGATGAAAGCATACGCGGGAGTCGGAAGCGAAACATCTTCAATCGCTATTTCCATACTTTCAAGCTGTGAAGCTGACATTGAATTTAACGCGAAATTATTTTCCGCCGAGCTTGCGGCTGATATTGTGAAAAACATTGATATTGCGAGTATGATTTTGTTCATATGTTTTCTCCCTTTCTTTGTTAATTATATTCTAATGGAAAACACCTAATTCGCTAAGTGTCCAAGGACCTAAATTCAAAAGATAAAAGGACCTATATATCCATAGGCACCTTTACAGGGCAACCAAATTAGCCAATATATTCTTTGTTCTTTATTCTATGTTCCATATTCTGTATTATGTTATTTATGGAAACACCTAAATTTGAAAACTATTCAGTTGTAAAAAACACAATAAATAAAAGCTTGGGCATAGTGCTGAAAGTCATTGGCGAAAACATAACCATATATCCGGCCAAAGGCGGCGAAAAAATGACCTTTAAATCGGAATATCTTATTCAGGCATCGGCAGAAGAAGCTGAAAGCCTTAAAGATTTGATAGAGCAAGCAAAAAAAGAAGAAAATGAAAAACCAAAAAAGGGCGTCAAGAAAATAATTGATCCCGAGCAAATCCGTTATGAATTTGATAAATTTTTAAAACATATAGCCGTAAGATACCCTGCCTCGGAAAAAGCTTTTAGGGTTTTCTGGCTGGAATTATTGGCTATAGCGGGAGATACTCCCGGTAAAACTTGGGAAATGAAATCGGCTACCGGCAATAATCCCGGACCCGCGCTTAAAGTTCTCAATCAGACAACCGGCAAATGGATATATTGCCTTAGTTTTATACCAGGCTGGGGACTTAGAATAGAAATTAAAAAAGAATTTCTGCCAAAAGAATTTGACGGTTTATTTCCCATAGACAATGCCATGTTCGGCATGGGAAAAGCGGTGGAATTAAAATATGAGAATTTTCCCGAAGAAAAACGCAGACCATATCTTGATTGCGTAAAAGCCGTTTATGCCGCGCATTGGGAAACAAAATAATCATCACATCACCTGAGGAACTATGACAAATATAATAATAAATAATTTAAGAGTGCCCGTTGAAAAAGATACCCAAAGAGAATATATACTGGCCGCCGCTGAAAAGTTGGAAATTAGCGGAGAAAATATAAAAATAATTAAAATCCTAAGCAAAGCCATGGACGCGCGCGATCAGAAACAATTTTACTATGAAATCTCAATGGCTGTGGGCATTCCCGATGACTTCAATAATAAAAACAACTTTCTTGCCTATAGTGAAATTGTAAGAGAACCGAAAGAACCCAAAATTCTTAAAGACAGACCCCTGATAATCGGCTTCGGCCCCGCCGGCATATTTGCAGCTCTTGAACTTATTGATTACGGCATAAAACCCATAATATTTGAAAGAGGCAAAAAGATAGAAGACCGCGCCCTTGATGTTGAAAAATTCATTAAAGAAGGAAAATTGAATTCCGAATCAAATATACAATTCGGCGAAGGCGGAGCGGGTTCATTTTCCGACGGCAAATTATTTTCCAGACTGAAGAATTCAGACTATTTACATAAAGTGCTGGCCACCTTTATAAAATTCGGCGCGCCCGAAGAAATAAGCTATGCCCATAAACCTCATTTGGGAACGGATGTTTTATGCAAAGTGGTGCGCAATATACGGGAATATATTCTTTCCAATGGCGGTGAAATAAACTATAACTCCCGCATGACCGATATGATTATAAAGGATAATAAAATTTCGGGCATAGTGATAAACGGCGAAAAAGAATACCGTTCTTCGCTTATTTATCTCGCGGTCGGACATTCAGCCCGCGACACCTTTGAGATGATTTATAAAAAAGGCGTCACCATTGAACAAAAGGATATCGCCGTCGGCGTCCGCCTGGAGCATCCCGCCGAAACCATTAACTTCATAAGATACGGCCATAAATATAAAAATGTCGCCGCTATAGGAGCGGCCACTTATTCTTTTAATTATACCGACAAGAAAATGGAAAGAGGCGCTTATACATTTTGCATGTGCCCTGGCGGCGAGATAGTAAACGCTTCATCCGAAGAGGGCTTGCTGGTTACAAACGGCATGAGCTATTCAAAAAGAGACTCAAAATTTTCAAATGCCGCCATTATCATAACCTGCCGCGCCGAAGATTATAAATCAACCCATCCCTTGGCAGGCATTCTGTTTCAAAAAAACATAGAGCGAAAAGCTTTTGCGGCTTCGGGCGGAAATTGGAAAGTTCCCGCTCAAAATCTGATGGATTTTTTACATGAAAAATCGTCCCTGAAATTAAATGAGAATTCCTGCAAGACCGGAACCGTTTCAGTGAACATGAATAAGATATTTCCTAAATTCATCCGCATTGTTCTTAAAAGAGCGTTTAATAAATGGAAAGAGAATTATCCGGTTTTTGTTTCAAGCCAAGCGATATTATTGGCTCCCGAAACAAGAACATCGTGTCCCATCAGAATTTCCAGAAAAGAAAATTGGGAATCCGTCAATATGAAAAATTTATATCCCATTGGCGAGGGTTCGGGTTATACGGGCGGCATAACAAGCTCGGCGCTTGACGCCATAAAAGCCGTGGAAAACAGTTTACTCTCTTACTAGGAAATTGAGATTCTACGAGTATGTAAAAATTTCCTTTTTTAAGGGTGGGTCAGTCCTTTCTGGGCGAAATCTCGCCATTGGCAACTTGCCAATGGCGGATAATTCAAACTTATCTTAAATAGGGTGCGGACACCTATAAAACAA
>DAOWCC010000155.1 GCA_030639665.1 Elusimicrobiota bacterium
CCAAGTTTGGAACTCCCATTTTTATCTATTCCGAAAAAATCATTCTTGATTCCATAAAAGCCTATAAGTCTGCATTTTCAAAAACGGATACTCTTTTCTGTTATGCTTTAAAAGCTAATTCAAATAATTCTTTATGTTCTATTTTAGCCAAGAAAGGTATCGGCGCCGATATAGTTTCAGGTGGTGAATTATTCAGAGCGCTTAAGGCCGGCTTTGAGCCGCAAAAGATTGTTTTTTCAGGAGTGGGGAAAACGGAAGAAGAGCTTAAATATGCTTTGAAGAGCGATATATTGATGATAAATGTGGAATCTTTTGATGAGCTTAAAGTTTTGGAAAGAATAGCCTCTAAAGTGAAAAAGATTGCCGGCTTTTCAATTAGGATAAATCCCGATATAGACCCTCAGACTCATAAATTTATAACAACCGGAAAAATCGGAAGTAAATTCGGAGTTTCTTTGAAAGAAGCCTTCCTTATGTATGACTATTCCAAGAAATCCAATTTTTTAAATCCGATAGGGTTGCAAGTTCATTTGGGCTCTCAAATATATTCGGTTAAACCTTATGCCATGGTTGTGGATTTATTTGTTAAGGTGATTAAAAAGCTATCGGCGTCCGGAATAAAGATTAAATATATTGATATCGGTGGCGGCTGGGGTGTTGATGAGAGAAAGGGAATGAAGTCTCCTTCTATTCTTGCCAGAGTCCTAAATTCCAAAATCAAAAATTTAAAAGGCATCAAGCTTATAGTTGAACCGGGCAGATCAATTATGGCATCAGCCGGAATATTAATTACAAAAGTTCTTTATAAGAAAAAAAGCGGCCATAAAAATTTTATTATTGTAGACGCTGCTATGAATGATTTTATACGGCCCGCTTTATATGGCGCGAAACATCCCGTATATACGCTTTCGCCGAATAAGAAAAAAAATATAAAAGCCGATATTGTTGGACCAGTTTGCGAGAGCGGAGATTTTTTGGCTAAAGATATAAGACTGCCATTACCTGAAAATGGCGATTTATTGGCTATAGGTTCGGTTGGCGCTTATGGCTGGTCTATGAGCTCGCAATATAATTCAAGGCCGCGCTCTCCGGAAGTTCTTTTTAAAGGGAAATCCGAATATAAGCTCATAAGAAAAAGAGAATCCCGCCAAGATTTAATTTCAAGTGAAATATAAAAAAATATTAGGGTTTTAAATTCTACCACAGAGCCTTAATTAATTGTTTAAAGCTTTTGCTATGCGAGTATTTTTCCATATCCTCATCACTTTCAAAAGCGATGTCTATCGGCGGGGTTATTTCAAAAATGGCTTTTTTAAGATTCGGCATATTCTCATATATTATGTCGCCGGGGCAGTCGGTCGCTCCCAATTCTCTATGCGCGTAAAAACTGCTTATGCGAATTGAGTAGTTATCTTTTATATATTTCCCCACGGCAATAAAACTTTCAAAAGTCTTAACGGTGGGGGTATCTGATACGGGGGGATGATAATAGCCCATTAAGGAGATTCCAATATTGCCTGTGTTTTCATTTTTTACATGGGCTCCGATGGCGTCAACGGGCCTGCCTTCAAATATATTGCCCAGAGGATCAATTAGCAAATGATAACCGATATCTATCCACTCTTTGGCATTTTGGTGATAGTCTTGTATGAAAAGGATTTCCTTAAAAGAGTCTTCAATGGTTTGGGGATAGCGGGCGGCCGTGTGATGGATGGTAAATCTTTTGGGTATATGTTTTACATAGGGCTCCGTGGGGTTTTGAGCCTGCCAATTTTTACGATTGATTAAGTTAAAAGGGATATCAAGAGGCAGTCCTTGGATTTCTCCTTCCACGATTTCCATAGGTTTTTCTTCCCTATAAGTTTCAGTTTTAAGAATTTTTTTCCCAGAGACTTCCATATCATAAATTATTACCGTATTAGTTGTTTTTACGCCCATATTTATAAGCGCTATTTTAATGGGATTTTGAGACGGTTCTTTTATTTTAAATTTTGCCCAAAATCTGCCGTTTGGAAACCGTTTGAATTTAATTGAATTATATCTATCGTCTTTATTGAAAAAAAGAAATTTTCCTTTTACCCATATTTCAATTTTTAAATTAGCATCCGGCATTTCACCTTGTACTAAAATAGTGTCATAGGGTTCTGTTGGAGCGTCGCTGTAGTCTGATTCAAAGACAATTAAGCCAATTTTATCATTGGTCGTGAGATTAATTTTTATGGGAGCGCTTTTTCCTTTAAAGGTAAGAGAATCGTCTCCGTCAGCCATAATATTAAACGACAGAGATAATGATAATAAAATGGCGGGCAATATAATTTTAATCGCTTTCATTTAGCTTTCCTTATAATAGTATAGATTGGCTTATCATCTCTGTTAAGTACCAATAGGCCCAATAGTGAATAGGCCCATATTTAATCAGGATTGTTTTTTGTGTTTGTGTTAATCAGAGGGTTTTGATAAGGCGCTGTCATAATTTTGAGCGCACGCTATTGAGAGCATTAGATAAATGCTAAAGGCCACTCTTGGCAGATGAAAGGATGAATCTGTTAACATCATAATAAGAAAACCCGTTATTGTCGCAAAATTCCAAATGGTATAAGTATTCTTTACCGACTTTAATATGTTTATTGATATGACCAAAAACAAAAGCAATAAACAAGCGAATATCAAGCCTCCGGCTATTCCCAGTTCAATGGTCTTTTGCAGATAAATATTATGCACATCCGGCCAATTGCAAATTCCGTCTATGGGGGAGTGATATTGATGAAATATTTTACTCACATTATATGGGCCGGTTCCAAAAAGAGGATAATCTTTTATCATTTTAATTCCGGCTTTCCACATTGTTATGCGGCCTATTGAACTGATATCCATTTTTTGTTTCGGTTTAGCTTCGGGATTTATTATTTGTATTATTCCTTGAGGGATAGACGATATTTTGGTTCTGAAATTGGGGGAATTATAATATTGGAAAGAAGATGCCGCGGTTAACAGTATAAACCCTATAATAAAAATTTTTCTTATTTTCGGAAGGAAATAAAAAAGAATTGTAAATGAAACCAATAAACCCAATATTGGGCCTCGGCTTAAGCTTAAGATGAATCCCATGCCGATTAATAGGCTGGACAGGCCATAAATAATTTTAAGTTTGGGTTTTATTGAGGGATTAACAAATTTTATACAGGCGAGGGTAAGAGCCATGGCCATGGTTTCCGCATAGCTGACCGCGTGCATTTTTCCATGCGCTCTGATTATATCTCCGGTTGAAAAATAGGTTCCCGCAAATTGCCATATACCGATAATTCCGGCAATAACGGCTCCCGCCAAATAATAATTTGAGACCTTTTTGGAATTATCTTTTTTTATGGCGAGAAAAAGAAGCAGACAAGAAAATATTTTAATCAATTCCGAATCTAAAAAGGAAAAACTTTTTGAAGGGTTTATTCCACCGATAGAGGAAGTTATATAGACAACAATATAAACAATAAAAATTAATAAAAGCGGATTGTTTTTTATGTTTTTTAAATATAAAGCCGCTTTTTCTTTGTTTTTTAATGTGTCTATTAGAGCCGTTATAAATAATAGAATTAAAGCGCCTTCACACAATGTTATTGAGAGTAAAACGGTTAGGGCAAAAAGATAAAGCGAAAAGTGATAAACATTATTAATTGAATTTTGAGGAATTTTTGCCAGTTTGTTTTGAAGGAAATTAATCATGAATATTTTTGTCGGTTTTTTCTTTAAACCTTATGGCGGTTATAAATAAGACGCAGAAGTCCATCAGCGCGACCATTAAGCCTTTTGTTCCGTCCATAAAACCAAGTTTTAGAAAAAAACTGTTTAAAAGTTTTGAAAAAGGCCTGATGAAAGCATAGGTTTTAGAATAATTTGCCAAAATATATTTTTGAGAAATAATGTCGCTGTAGAATTCAAATTTTTTAATAATGTCTTGAGTGTTTTTATAAGGATAGTGAATCAAGTCATTTTTTAAGAGACCTGTTTTTCCTTTGATTTCCAATTTTTCGTGAACGGGGAGAGGTTTGAATTTTCCCGTATCCTTTCTTATCAGTCTTAATTGAAAATCAGGGTATTTTCCGCCGTATTTTATCCATTTGCCGAAATAGAAGTTTTTTCTCGGCATTGCATAGCCATTTATTTCATTTGAGGAATTAATTATCTTTAGTATTTCGTTTTTCAGTTTTTCATCAACTCTTTCGTCGGGGTCCAGAATGAAAACCCAATCCGAGTTCGCTCTGTCCAACGCGAATTGTTTATTTATATAAACCGTTTTTTCGTTTTTTCTTTCAAATACTTTGGCATTGTAATTTTGGGCGATGCTGATACTATTATCCGTAGAGTCGCAGCTGACAAAAATTATTTCATCCGCCCATTTTACGCTTTCAAGGCAGGCTTGCAGAATATCAGCTTCATTGTGCGCGATTATCGCGAAGGATATTGTTGGCATAGTTTTTTAAATTCCTAAAAAAACTTCTTCGGTTTCTCTTTCAAAATTTTCTAAATTATACTTTTTTTCCGTTATCTTTTTATTCTCTCGTCCCGCGCTTTCAATGGTTTCCTTATTGTCCAAAAAATTCATTATTTTCTCAGCCATTAAAGCGGAGTTTTTTGGGGGAACCAAATAATTTTTTCCAAGCATTTCGGGCACGCAGCCCACATCGGTGGCTATAACGGCTTTGGCGCAGCTCATCCATTCAAGGAGGGCTCTTGAAACCACTTCACTGCCGATAGAGGCAATAATGCCGATATGACAGCTTCTGATAAATTTAATAGGTTCTTCGATAAAGCCGGCATACTCCAGATGTTTGTCTATTTTAAGTTCTTGGGCGTATTTTTTTAAATTTTGAAACGTTATATTGGCTTCGGCGCCGGCGATAATGAATTTTAGATCTTTTCTTTTTTTAAGGATTATAGAGGCGGCGTCTAAAAAGTATTTATGCCCTTTAACCGGATCAAGACGGGCCAGAATGCCGACGCGCCATGCGGGAAATGAGGATAAGAAGATTGGCTCTTGCTTTGGTATGCCTTGATATACGGTTTGAATTTTATCCGGATTAAGCCCCGCTGAGATATAGCTTTTTTCTATCGCCTGTGAGCCGGTAATTATCTTTTTAACTCTTTTAAATGTAAAACCGATTTTTGGAGTTTTCGCGTCGGTTTTTGTGCGTATTAACTTAAAGTTTTTGCCGCCCATGAGCGAAAGCATAAAAGCCATAGTTTGTGTTTTGCCGGTATGCGCGTTTATTATATCTATGTGTTTGCTGATAATGAACTTGCGTAATTCCATCAGCGCCGGCAATATGAAATTGTTTTTTCTTGATGGGATATCTATTGTTTGAAAATTATTTTTCTTTATTGTTTCATGGCATAAAGTGTCTTTAACCGTCCCAAAATAAATTATATGGCCTTTCTTGCGCAAGGCCTGGGCTTGTTCAACGGCATAGGCGGTAAGAGCGCTATTCCATGGAATATCAATGAGATTAAGTATTTTTAATTGTTTCTTCATAAATTTTAACGGTAGCTTCAGCCATCTTTTCCGATGAGAAGTTTATTCTTCTTTTATAGCCTTCTTCAGCCAAAGTTTTTCTTAGGTTTTCATCTTCAATTAATTTTATTTGCGCGTTTGCCAATTCTTGGGCATTTTCTTTTTTGACGATTAAACCGTTTTTATTA
>DAOWCC010000152.1 GCA_030639665.1 Elusimicrobiota bacterium
CATCGGTAAGAACCGTATTCGCTCCTTGGCTCGCGAAATGTTTGGCTATTTCAAAGCCCAAGCCTCTTTGAGCGCCAGTTATTAAAGCGGTTTTTCCGTCAAATCGTTTCACTTTTTTCTTTCTCCGATGGAATATCGCTTATTTTCTCTTTAAGCAGTTCCATGTTTTTAGCTATGCTTTCAACAATATTCGCGGAAGCTAAATTTCCCGCTACGTTTATGGCGTTAAATATTGCCTTGGGATTTGTTTTTCCGTGGCAAATTATAACGACGCCATTAACTCCCAAAAGAGGCGCGCCGCCGAATTCATCGGGGTTCATTTTCTTTTTTAAACCGGTGAAAACGCGTTTCATCAACATCGCTCCCACCTTGTATATGAATTTGCTTTTAATTTCTTTTTTCAATATTTCAAATATCGCTTTAGCCATGCCCTCGGACAGTTTTAAAGCTATATTGCCCACAAAACCGTCCGTAACCACCACATCCGTTAAGCCCACGGGCAAATCTCTCCCCTCTATCGGTCCATAAAAATTAAGTCCGGCGTTTTTAAGCAAGGGAATTGTTTCAATGGTAAGATTATTCCCCTTTGTTTCCTCTTCCCCTATGCTGAGAATTCCGACAGTCGGATTTTTTTTGCCGAGAACGGATTTTATATAAATAGAACCCATTGCGGCAAATTGAACCAAATGCCAAGGTTTATTATCCGAATTAGCGCCCGCGTCAATAAGCAATGTCATGCCTTTTGTCGTCGGAAAAGGAACTCCTATAGCCGGGCGTATAATGCCTTTTATTCTTTTGATTCTAAGCAGAGACGCGACCATGGTGGCGCCGGTATTTCCCGCCGATATAAAAGCGTCAGCTTTTCCGTCTTTAACCAAATCGGCCGCGACCATCAAAGACGAGTTTGGTTTTGTTCTGCATTCGTCAACGGGTTCTTTGTGCATTTCAACAATATCGGGAGCATGCACAATATGAAACCTATCTGAAGGCTTGGCGTTCAGACGCCTTAATTCTTCCCTTATTTCAGGGTCTCTGCCCACTAAATAAATATTATGATTAAGATTCTTGTCGGCGAGAATCGCGCCTTCAATATTCGGCTTTAAGCCTAAATCTCCACCATTGGCGTCAATAGCTATTCGCATATGTTATTATTGCTGTTGAGGCGCGGAGTCTTCTTTTTTAGCTTCTTTTATGGGCATTTCCACTTTGCCTTTATAACTGCCGCAAGAAGGGCATATTCTGTGAGGCAGACGCATGGAACCGCAGTTTTCACATGAACTTAAAGATTTAAGTTCAAACTTTGAGTTTTGACTCCTTCTGGAATCTCTTCTCGATCTAGTATGTTTTCTCTTTGGATGTGGCATTTTTTTTCGCTCCTTTTCAAGGCTATGCTGAGTGCCGTATCTCGGACTATGTCCATCAAACGGCTAAATTTTTTAAAATCGCGAAAGCATTTTTGTTTGAGTGTTCGCATTTGCAATTCGCTATGTTTAAACTCGTTCCGCATGTTGGGCAAATTCCTTTGCACTCATCGGAACATAGGGGTTTCAGGGGAATTGAAATTGATAACAGGCTGGCTATCAGATTTTCAATATCCGCTGATTTTTTTGAATAATCATAAAGTTCAGCAAAACTTTCCTTGTATTCATATTCAAAAATCTCATTGCATCTGGCGCATATAAGGCTTATTTTTCCTTCAATAAAACCTTGCGCCAAAATGGAGTCCGAACCTAAGGAAAATTTAAGGTCTAAGGAAACCGCTTTAACTTTATAGGCGTCATCCAATGCTTTATCAAAAAGCGAAGGGCGACAGGTTCCTTTAACTTTAAGTCCATTGGTGTTTTTTACGTTGCCAAGGTCGAATAATAAATTATCGATTTCCATAGATTTTAATAGGATACTAATAAGGGGGGCTCTTAGTCAATGACCCTACCACCCGCTTGCCCCGCTACAAGCGGGCATATGTTCCTTTGATTGTCCTTGGACAATAAGCGGGTGGTAGGGTGAAAAAAGAATCAGTCGCCCTCTTTTTCTTTTATGAAATAGGGCGGTTTTTTATTGGTCTTATAATATGTGCGGACATTTATTTCAGCCAATAGGCCGAGAACGACAAATTGTATGCCGATTATAGCCAGTAAAATGGCGACTAAAAATAAAGGCTGATCTTTTACGAAAATATCGCAATAGAATTTTTTATAAAGCGTGAAAGTGGCGGAGCAAGAAGACAAGAATAAAAGAAAGAAGCCTATTCCCCCAAAAAAATAAATCGGTTTTGAAAGATAGTCCCCCATAAATTTTACGGTAAAAAGATCCAAAATAACTTTAAAAATTCTGGTTAAACCGTATTTTGACTTACCCGATTTTCTTGGCCTGTGATTAACTTCAATTTCGCTTATTTTAGCTCCCATATAACCCATAATCGCGGGAAGGAATCTGTGCATTTCGCCATAGAGATCCGCTTTTTTTAAAAATTCGGATTTATATATTTTAAGGCTGCAGCCATAATCATGAAGAGCTATGCCAGTTATTCGCGAGATTATAAAATTCGCCGCCAGTGAAGGAAGCACGCGGGATATATAGTTGTCTTTTCTGTTTTTTCTCCAGCCGCTTACGACATCAAAGCCTTTATTAAGTTCTTTTATTAGAGCGGGAATATCTTTGGGATTGTTTTGCCCGTCCGCGTCCATTGTTATTATAAATTTACCGGAGGCTTCTTTTATTCCTGCTGAAAACGCCGCCGTTTGGCCGAAATTTTTTGAGAAGGTTATAAGTTTAATATCGGTATTCTCTTTCGCGATTTCCTTGATTTTATTATTGCTTGAATCCGCGCTGCCATCATCAATAAAAATTATTTCTCCTTGAATGGTATTTTCCAGGAAAACTTCCTTTATTTCCTCCGTAAGAATTCCAAGATTTCCTTCTTCATTATATACCGGCAAGATTATTGAAATTTGATAGTTCACCCTACCACCTGCTTGTGGCGCCTTATGTTAGCGCCACGATTTGTTTTTAAATCAAATTTTTTAATTTTCATATGTTTAAAATTTCCTAATATAGAGTTTAAATTGTCCGTTGAGCAATAAGTAGGTGGTAGGGTCATATTTAAGACGCCCTTTTTTGTATTTCCCCTCGATAAAGATTCTCAAGCTGTTTCACCATATAGTTAATATCAAAATCCTTTAGTTCCGTTTTTTTAGCTTCCATTGCCATCTCTCGCCGGAGATTTTCATCTTTAAGCAAGAGGGTGAGTTTATTATACATATCTTCAATATCACCTTGTTTTATCAGATAGCCGTTTTTTCCGGAATCAAGAATGTCCGAGACTCCGTCAGTGTCATAACACACGGAAGGAACCCCGCTTTTTAAAGCTTCAACAAGACTTCTGGGCAGTCCCTCCCAAAGAGAGGTTAATATAAAAATATCCGCCGCGCGGAGTATTTCGGCCGTGTCTTTTCGCCAGCCGATAAACCTGCAGTGTTCGGAAAAATTTTCGGCGGCAATACTTGATTTTATTTCTTCAAGTCTTTCTCCTCCGCCGACAAAAACAAAATAGGTGTCTTTTCTTTCGGAACTTATTTTTTTTGCAAGTTCAATAAAACCTTCAGGGTTCTTTTGCGGTTTAAGATTTCCCAAGCTAACAATTATTTTACCGCGCGCGGGCAGATTGAGTTTTTCTTTCTTATCGGCAATATTGATTTGAGCGGGATATTTATCAAACTCTATTCCGCTCCTGATAAGTTTGTATTGTTCTTCTTTTCCTATCTTTAAAGTTTTTGCCGTTTCCATATTGGATTTTGAAACAAAAATTAAAATATCGGTTACGCGAGCGCAGATTTTTTCAAGAAAAATAAATATTAGTTTCTTGATAAAATTTTGACGGTCATTAAAACCAAAACCATGAAAAGTGTGTATGATTGTCGGTACTTTACAAAGATACGCGGCAATTCTGCCAAGTATGCCGGCTTTAGACGAGTGAGTATGCACGATAGCGGGTTTTTGCGTTTTAATCAGGCGCCACAGTTGATAAAGGGCAAGAGCGTCTTTTATGGGATTGATATTTCGCCCAAAATAAGGAATATAAATAATTTCCAAGTCTTTTTGGCTCTTATCCAGAATACCGCCTTTTCCCGCGGCTATTAATGAATAAAAATTTTTTTTATCCGTATTTGCCGTTGTATAAAGAGTGTTTTGCTGGGCTCCGCCCAACTGGAGTTTTGTTATTATATGCAGTATTTTATGAGGCGAATTTTCCATAATAGTTTCACTAACGAATAAGCGAGTTCAGAGTTTAAAGTTTAGAGTAAACTGGCGTTAACACTTTGTTTTTCGTGGTTTTGCTTCTTGCTGTTATTACCGTTTCTGACTTCTTATATCTTGGTGTAACGGAATTTCAATGTTTAAAGCAACCACGAAAGTGTGAAAATTGAGAAGACACGAAAAACGGCGAAAAAAATTAAATATATTTCGGTCGTTCACATAGTTACCGACACTTTATGCCATGCCTTAGGCAGATTCGCCTTAGGCGGAAAACATAGTTTCGTTCTTCGTGCTTTCAGCCTTTCGTGCCTTCGTGGTAATGTTTTATAAAGAGCTCCCGCCAAAGGCGGGCTAATTTACTTCCTGCTTTTTGCGTTTACATTATAAACGCAGTTTTTTGATTCTAAGTTTTGGGAAATAATGCTTCAAAACTTTTCTGTATTTATATCCCAGGTTTTTTATCATGCCATGTGCGCCCCACACGCATAATCCTTTTCCGTGTCCGGTGCCTATTCCTCTTACCAGAAAATAGTCAGGGTATTTGCCGTTAAATATCGGCCTTATATTGAAGATTCTTGAACGCAATATTCCGTTTGCCAGAATATGAGAAATGTTTTCAAAGCCTCTAATGGTTACGGTATTGGCTGTGCCTTCAATTTTTAAAGTTTCCACTCTTCCGTCTTTTTTTCTTTTGAGCGGAATAATGGATTTTAATTTACCGATTTTATGTTTTAGATTAGCTCGTTTTTCTATCCATTTGGCGTCTAAGAGAAGCGTCCAGTAAACATTTGAACTCTTCGCTTTATTATTTGGCAAACATAAAAGATTATTCGGCGGACTTTGCAGCATCCATTTATGAAAACTAAGAGGTGTTAGCGATGACGGTCTGGAACCTTTGTCATTTGCTCTGTCGGTAAAGCCTCCGCAAGCGGTATGGAAATCTGCGTTTGAAAGGCTGTTGTTTCTGTAAAGAACTTCTCCTCTGGTTGCTTTGGCCGCGGCAATGGAATAAGAATTTTCCATTTGCAGGCCGGGAAAAACAATATGGTGCGCGGAATCGCAGATATCATAATAAGGGCTGGAACTTTTTTTTGCGTAGAACATTTTTAATAATTTTGTTCTAATCACTACGGCAAGAGTTTTCAGTTCTTCGGCTAAAGTTTTATTTGGCGCCAGCGCCGATATTATGGACGCGATACAGTTTTCAATCGGTGTTTTATTCACCATAATCAATCCTTTGTTTATGACAGGTATGAGATTGATTTCACCGGTTAATTCCTTGTCGCCTCTGTTTATTCCCTTGTCAATGGTTAAAACGGGGCTTTTTATCAAAATTATCCCGCCTTTTGTTTTTGGAATAATTTTAAACTTTCTCCTCGTTGTATGAGCCGTAATCGACATATTATCGGTTATTTCATAAATTCTATTGAGCGTATTGTATTTAACCGTCCATTGTGAATTGGCTTTCCCCTCGGCAGCTTTGCCCAATATTGAATCCTCTATGATAAAGGGAGTGTTGGCTATAAAATTAAAAGATTCCACGGGAGAAGGATTTCCTTTTTCATC
>DAOWCC010000089.1 GCA_030639665.1 Elusimicrobiota bacterium
TGGTGCTGGGAAAGAACTGATAATCTTTTCCGTAAACATATTGCCTTATTTCATCAAGTTCAAAAGAGTTTTTCATTCCATTAACTCCGCCGATACAAGCGCAAGAACCGTAAGCGATAACCACTTTTGATCTTTCTCTTATTTTTTTAATTCTTTCCACAGCATGAGGATCATTTATGCTTCCCTCAATAATGGCGACATCCAATGGTCCGTCATATTTTTCACTGATGGCCTCTCTAAATTCCACGACATCTATCAGACCGAGAATATCAAGGAAAGCTTCTCCTATGCTGATAATCTGTAATTGGCATCCCTCGCAGGAAGCAAAGTCAAAAAAAGCTACTTTGGGTTTTGTCATTGTTTAATCCTCTCGAACTTAAAGTTTTTTAGCGTCTTTCACTTGTTCATAAGTGAAAGTGGGGCCATCTTTACAGCAATAGTAATTCTTGGGACTGTCTATTTGGCAATGGCCGCATTTTCCCATACCGCATTTCATATGTCTTTCAAGTGAAAGAATAATTTGCGTAGTAGGAATTTTTTTCTTAAGAAGTTCAGCTATAACAAATTTGTACATTATCGGAGGACCGACAACGACAGCATATGTTTTAGCTGGATCAATCTCAAGGCCAGGTATCAATGTGGTTATAAGCCCGGTATTACCTTTCCAAGCGGGATCATCACACTTATCAACGGTATAGGAAAAATTAATACCTTCCATATTTTCCCATCTTTCAATTTCTTCTTTAAAAAGAATATCTTTGGGAGTTCTACAGCCTAAAGCTATATCTATTTTGCCGTATTTATCTCTGTTGTCCATGGCATAATTGATCATGGAACGAAGAGGAACAATCCCCAAACCGCCGGCGATAAAAACCAAGTCTTTGCCTTCCATCTCTTTGGTGGGAAAAGGTTTTCCAAACGGGCCCCTTATGGTAACAATGGCGCCTTTATCCAAAGTCTGCATATAGTTTGTAACTCTGCCCGCGGCTCTTACGCAAAGTTCAAAAGAACCTTTCTTGGTTGAAGATGAAGAAACCGATATCGGAACTTCTCCAACTCCCAACATTTCAACCTGGATAAACTGTCCCGGTTCATGACCAAGTTCACCGTCATCAAGTTTGATATCAAACCATCTTTCGGTTTTAGTCAGCTGTTTGGCTTCAATAATCGTGCCTTTTCTTAATTTCCAACCTGAGTTTTTTATTTCCTCTGTCATAAATTTTCCTTTACAAGAGATTTGAGTGTTTCTTTAAGGCTCAACTCAGCCATACATGTTCTTGTACAGCGGCCGCAGCCCGTGCAAAAAAACTTGTCGTATTTGTCCACAGGATATTTAAATTTCCTATTATATCTGTGTTTTTGCCTATCGCCTCTTATTTCTCTAAAATTCTCTCCTCCGGCAACCAAGGCAAAAGTTTCAAACTGGCAAGAATCCCATTCTCTGGTTCTATAGCCCGTTTTAAGATCCAAGTTAAGAGTATCCGACATATCAAAGCAATAGCAAGTCGGGCATACATTGGTGCAATTACCGCAAGACAAGCATTTCTCGCCAAGATCGCCCCATACCTTGCTTTCAGCGCCTTTATCAAAAACTCCCGGCAACTCTTTTACATCTGTGGCGATTTCATTTTTAAATATGGCCTTTTTATTCTCTCTTAATTTATCAAGAGCGGCTATATTTTCAGAAGAAGCTTCCGGCATAAAATCCAATCCCTTGGCAAATTCTTCTCCGGCATCGGTTCCGGCAGCAACAAGAAACTCTTCGCCTAAATCCGTTAAAAAGAGATCATAGCCGCCATTGGGCAAATGAGTGCCCATTAAAGCGCAAGTCGCGTGCTCATCGCAATATTTGTTACATTCAAGCCCGATAAGGAAAGCCTTGTTTTTTCTAGCCATGTAATTGGCGTCTTCAGGCTCCTCGGAAAAAACTCCGTTTAAACACTCTATGCCGGCCAAGTCGCAAGTATGCACGCCGAATATAGCCAAAGGCTCAGCGTCCGTAACAGCCGTATCCTTGGGCATATCTCCGCTTACATCAAACTCCAGCACTTTTTCGCGCTGAGGCATAAAATATTTCTTGGGCGGTAAAATAGTCGGTATATAATCGAGAACCATTTCATCCGCGGATAAAATTTCATCAAAAGCAAAATTGCCGCCGCCTTTTGAAACCGGCGCGACAACTTTCATTTTTTCCGATAATTTTTTAATGAAAGCGTCTAGGTCTTTCTTCTTTAATATAAATTGTTTCATCCTTAAACCTCGTATGCTCAAAATTTTACCTAACCATTATAACTAAATCTCTCGCAAGCTTCACAACCCGCCATATTCGCAAAAGTTACAACTATAAGAAAAACTTATAATATCCTTAGTCTGTCAACGAAAAACCCCTATTGAATTAAAGCCAAACCAAGAGTTAAGCTTAAATTCACTTATTAGAAAAATTTATAACCCTACCACCTATTTATGGCGCATTATAAGCGCCATCATAAAACACGCTTCGCAAATAGGTGGTAGGGTAATTAATCATTTGGATAAACCTTGCCCAAAATTAAATTTGAAAAAAAAGGAAATAACTTATAAAATAAAGGCAATGGCTAACGAAATCAACAATCTGGTTTTAATGAGACACGGGAACGCCCTTTCAAGACATGAAAGCGGAGTTTCTTCTGATTCGGAAAGAACTTTATCGGACATGGGATTTAAAAACGCCCTCACTTCCGCGAAAAAACTTAAGTCCTTAAATTTTTCTCCCGACTCAATTATATCAAGCCCCTGTGTAAGGGCCGTTCAAACAGCGGAAATTGTCTCGGAAGTTTTTAATAAACCCGAGATACAAATTTTGTCAGAACTTGCCACGCCGAACTCAATTGAAAGCCTTTTGGAAATATTGTTAAAAAAAGAAAAAGCGGGTAATTCTCTTATCGCGATAGGCCATATGCCCATTATAAATTTACTGTCTGAGATTATTATCCCCAAAAGCGCGTTTCATTTTAGCCCCGCGGGATTCGCGTATATGCAAATTAACACAAAAGATTTTCTTGAAAACCCACAAAATCACGGCAAACTCATTGAATTTTTCAACCTATAAAGGGACAATTTTATAATGACCATATTGCAATCTACAATACTTGGCATTGTGCAAGGCATAGGAGAATTCCTCCCGATATCCAGTTCCGCCCATTTGGTTATTCTCCCCTTTTTATGCGGGTGGGATTATCAGGGTCTCAGTTATGATGTAATGCTGCATATGGGAACATTGCTCGCGATTGTTCTCTACTTTTATAAGGACTGGATTATCTTTATAAAGAAAGGGCTAACAGAACCAAAAAGCCGAGACGGGAAATTCTTTTGGCTTTTGGTAATAGCGACCTTTCCGGCGGGAATAGCGGGCTTATTATTAAAAGATTTGGCCGCAACCACATTTAGAGATCCTTTGTGGATAGCATTTAATTTAGCTTTTTTCGCCATAGTTCTTTATATAGCGGATAGGAAATCTTCCAGAAAGAAAATCTTTCATGATTTAAATCTTAAAGGCGCCTTGCTGATAGGATTTTTCCAAGCCTTGGCCATAATGCCCGGAACTTCAAGGTCCGGCATAACAATAACGGCCGCGCTTTTATTGGGTTTTAAGAGAGAGGATGCCGCAAAAATATCCTTTTTTCTGGCAATGCCGATAATCTTTGGAGCCGGACTTGTCGAAAGCCGTCATTTCGCGATAGCGGATATAAACACAGCTTTTATTGTAGGCCTTCTTGTATCTTTTATTTCAGGTTGGCTGTCTATCAAATTTCTGCTGACTTACCTTAAAAACCATAGCGTAAATCTTTTTGTTATTTACAGACTTATTCTGGCGGGAATAATAGTATTTACGATACTGCGGAGTTAGAACTATTCTTGTTTATCGGGAATCTAAATTCTAAAACACTTCCCTTTTCTTTGCCATTGTTTATACTCATACTGCCGTTATGATTTCTCATTATTTGATCGCAAACAAAAAGCCCAAGACCGGTTCCGCCTTTATCTTTTCTGTTTGTGTTAAAAACTTTTATTCCCTTTTTTAAAACATCTTCAGGAAAACCCGGCCCCTCATCTTGAACTTTCAGGACAACATAGCCGTCGTCGGAATAAATTCTTATTTTTATCATACCGCCATTTGGCATTACTGAAATGGAATTAAGTAATGTGTTAATTATAATCCGCTCAATATGAACATTGCTTATTTTAACAAGAGGAAGACTTTCATCAAAAGACATATTCAAATTCACTTTCTTTTCTTTTGCTTGGTAAGTCAAAATATCCACAGCTCTTTTAACGGGCTCTTTAATATCATCCACCAGAAATTTATAATTTTCATTTCTCACAATTTGCATCGCGTTAGCAAGTATTCCCTTCGCAAGCTTGGACGCCCTTATTATTTTTCCAATATCATTTTTTGAATTACCATCACTTTGATAAGCTATTTCAGAACTTAATGATATGATAGTCATCATATTTCCCAAGTCATGCACCAGGCCTGAAACAATTTTGCCCATCTCAACCAAGGATTCAACCTGAACAATTTCACTGTCTTTTGCCGTCATTTCTTTATTCAAAATATCAACCTGTTCCCTTTTAAAAGTTATTTCAGCTTCCAATTCTTTATTAGCCATAGCCGTTCTGTAAATAACCGCCGAAGACATCATAAGGACCAATACTTTGACAAAGTATCCGGCCCAGCCTATAATATCCGCATTTATTTGAGAATGAAAATAAGCCAAGATTACGCTTATCAAAAACAAAACAAGACTGATTTCCAATAAATCAACGATAAGAGCCACCGTAAAAAGAGGTAAAAGAAAAAGAACCCAAAAATAAGAATCGGATGAACCGGAATTCATCAATATCCCCGTAATCAGCGTTATATTTAAAAGAACAAGCAGATTTACATACCCTATTTTAACGCCGTGATATTTGGAAACCAACCAATTAAAAACCAGATTGGAAAACATTAAGAAAAGGAAAAAATAAAGTATTTTGGGATAAATCACCTGCTCGCTGTATCTGGACAAATAAGCAATGGCCACCATGAAAACGGAAAAAACTATTTCATATGTGTTTTTTGGAAAAAAGGTGGTGGTATTGAAATCAACATTGCGTTTTATCATATCCCATTTATTATATAATATGTGGAGTATATGAACGCTTCCAATAAATTGTTAAAACTGGACAAAGGGCAAATATTTAATTTATTTTTTCTCGGCATACTTTTATTTTTAATTTATCAATTGATAAAAATTTTATCTCCTTTCGCGGGTCCGCTGTTAATATCTTTGATGCTCACGCTCACTTTTTATCCGGTGCATTTATGGATTAAAAAACGCATCTCCAAAAACAGAAACACATCCGCTTTAATCTCAACCGGCATCGTAATTATAACCGCGATACTTCCGATGATTTTGCTTGGCTGGCTTCTTTTTAATGAAACAAAAACCATTTACCCAAAAACCAATGCATGGATTGCCCGCATTCCACAAATGGAATTATCATCCATTTCCCCCAAACTGAACAAAATAAAAAATTATATCAATCTGGATACCCGGGAAATAATATCCAAAAATCTTCAAACCATACAACAAAAAATAATAAAAATAGGCGGAAAAGTTTTAAAAAATATTATATTTATCTTTGTAAATTTTGTTGTGATTATTCTGACTTCTTTCTTTTTCTTTAAAGAAGGGGACAGATGGCTGTCATGGCTTGTTGAAATGGCTCCAATGGATAATGAACATAAACATAAAATAGCGCGCCGGCTTTATATAATGATATTGGCGATAGTAAAGGGTTTTATCTTAACCGCCGCCATTCAAGGATTTATCGGACTTATAGGTTATTCGTTGGCAGGTGTTCCCTCTCCCATTCTTATGGGGGTTTTAACATCCATAGCGGCTCTCATACCCTTTGGCGGAACGACGCTTGTTTGGGCGCCAATTGCGATAATAATGTTTGTAACCACCAGTAAAGCCGCCGGTATTTTTCTCTTTTTTTGGGGAGCTTTGGTTATAGGTCTTACCGATAATTTCTTAAGACCCATCTTTATTGGCAAAAAAACAAAACTGCCTATACTCTTATTATTCCTCGGCTTATTCGGTGGTTTAATGGTTTATGGCCCGCTGGGAATGATTTTAGGACCTTTATTGATATCCTGCCTCATTGTCTTTTTGGAAATATACAGAAAAGAAATATCAATAAAATGGGGTTTCAATAATGGTAACGGGAATGGAAACGGGAAGAGTTAAGCTAAAGAAATTCCTTATTTCTGTTCACTGCTATCTGCTATCTGATTTCTATTCTCTATCTCGGCGTGCCTGCAGAGTTTTTTGATGGAACATTTTTGGCAATCGCCCTTTGAAGAATAATCCTCATTAATTATCTTTTCCCCAATATTCCTTATCTCATCAAAAACAAAAGAGCTTAGCGACTTGTCATAAGCGGCTGTTACTCTTTCCGAACGCATTAAAAACCAACAGGTCAAATAATTCACATCAATATTAAAATTTTCCTTAAGCCCTACGGCATATATTCCAAGCTGAAGATTTTTAAGAGGATCAAAATCAGGCATTTCTTCAAAACCTATTTTATAGTCAATAAGCTCATATGCGCCATCCGCGTTTTTATCCAAGCGGTCAATGGTGCCTTTTACAGTCCACTTTTCAAATTTAAATTCAAAGGTCCGCTCGGAAAAAATTATGCGGGATTTTTTGCCTTGATTATCAAGCCAAAAATCTTCCAGCATTCTGCTCCCCTTATTATAAAATTCCATGCTCTCTTGAGGACTTGCAAATCCTGAATTATTCCAGCTTTCATCATAATAAACAAATAAATCGCTTAAATCCCCGCCATAACGGGCATATCTGGCTAAAGTGCGATGAACCGATACCCCAAGAGAAGACTTGGCGGAATATGGCGTATACTTCTTTCCCAAATATATATAGGAATAAAGAAACGGACATTTTTTATAGGCCATTATTTTGGAATAATTAAGTTCGAGAGGATTTGTGCAATGTGACATAAATTAACCGACCTCCTGTCGGAATTCTTTTTAACGCTGAGGGCGCTGAGATTTTACACAGAGAGTCCGCTGAGTTTTTTATTCTTGAGCGCTAATGGGTCCGCCTTAGGCGGACGATAACGAAGACCACTTGAACAGCCCTGCCAACACACGACACGATAACGTAGTCCCTCCGCTGTTTTATGTTCTTTGCGACCTCTGTGATTAGCTTCTGTTTTATCCTGTCAAATGTTTTGAGCCTTTTTTGGGCCAATTCTCATTGCCAAAAAATGAAAATTCCTATAGTATTAAATTAGCCGCCATTCCGGTCGGAACTCTTTATAAAACATTACCACGAAGGCACGAAAGGCTGAAAGCACGAAGAACGAAACGATGTTTCATAAAGTGTCGGTAACTATGTGAACGACCGAAATATATTTTATTTTTTTCGCCGTTTTTCGTGTCTTCTCAATTTTCACACTTTCGTGGTTGCTTTAAACATTGAAATTCCTATACGTTAAATTATTTTTTCTTTTTCATAAAACTCAAAAGAGTGTCACCATACTTGACCTCTTTATAAAGCTCAACATTCTCAGGCAATTGTAATGGCTCATTTTTATGCCTTTGATTTATAACAATGCCATTATCAGCCATTATCTTGGAAGAAAAAACAAGTTCCACCGTCTTTGTGGAATAGGCGAGAGGAAGATTTTCTTTATCTCTATAAGGCGGACCCATAAAAATTATGTCATAACCCTCATAACCCGAATAATGTTCAAGCCACTCAAGACCGGTTAAAACATTGGCCCTTAAAGCCACCGCTTTATCTTTAAAATCAAGATGTTCTATATTCCTTTCAATAACCTTCAGACACGCCCTGTCATATTCCACCATAACGGCTTTTATCGCGCCTCTTGAAAGAGCTTCCATACTTACGCTTCCCACTCCCGCGTATAGATCCAGAAATATTGAACCCATAATATGCGGCCTGATAATATCAAACAAAGATTGTTTTATCCTCGATGAAATAGGCTTAACATTTTTTGTTTTTGAAACAGAAAACAGATTTCTTCCTTTTTTTGATCCCGCTATTATGCGCATAATAATGTCATCCCGCTGTAATATAAATTTAACTCTAAAAGATATATAATGTATTATAGAATAAAGCTATGACTACGGAAAACACCGACATTATAATAATTGACGACGACCCTATGGTGGGAGAACTATCAAAAGACCTTTTAACCGACGAAGGTTATACTGTTCTTCTTGTGCAGGACTCCATGGAAGCCATCGCCACAGTTAAAGCAAATATGCCCAAATTGATAGTAACCGATATCATGATGCCGGGCATAAGCGGTATGGAAATATGCAAAGCGATGAAAGAGGATCCTGCTCTTAAGGATATAAAAATAATAGTCGTATCCGGCAAATCTTATGATATTGAAAAGCAAAGAGCTTTTCAGCTCGGCGCGGATTTTTTCCTTCAGAAACCCTATAATGTTGACACATTTTCAAAAACAGTAAAAAATATTCTTGAAGGCTCTTCCGGAGAAGCGCCCGCTCCCCCGCCATCAGCGCCCATAAAAACAGTAATCATACAAGATGAGGTGGCAGAGCCCATGAGCGATTTAAATGAAAAACAAATAAGACTTACAGTTTGGGGCGCCAGAAGCATGCCTCACTCAATTCCAAATTTATATTCAAAATTCGGAAGACAAACATCGTGCATTTCCATAGAAACAAAAGACAATATCTTTATATTTGATGCCGGCACGGGAATAGTTGAACTCGGCGAAGAAATAGTGGCCAAGAAGCAATACTATAAAGAAATATGGCTCTTTATAACTCATTTTCATCTGGACCATATTATAGGCTTGGGAAATTTCAAACCTATACAAGACCCTAATTTCACCATACATCTTGTCGGCGCCAATGATCCTGAAAAAAGTCTCAGAGAAACAGCCCAACAAGCTTTTTACAGTTCTTTTTCTCTGGCGGAAACAACGCCTAAAGCTAAAATTGATTTATATGAAGTTCTTGAAGATAATTATGAATTGGTGCCGGGAGTGAAAGTAAGAACGATGTATTCAAATCACCCCACAAACACCTTGGTTTTTTCTTTTGAAACTAAGGGCAAAAAAATAATTTATGCTCCCGACAGCGAGATATGGGGAGATGCCACAGCTTTTCAAGATTATGATGAAAAATTCGGAATATTCTGTGAAGATTGCGATATCTTCATTCATGACACAACCTATGATGACAAAGATTATGAAACCTATAAAAAACGCGGTCATTCAGGATTAAGCGTAGTGGTTGATTTTGCGGCCGAAAAAGCAAGAGCCGCGGAACTTATATTTTTCCACTTAAACATGGAATATCCCGATGAAAGACTTAATGAAATGCTCCAAGCCGCGCAAACTCAGATTATTGGCAAAAGCCATACATTAAAATGCCGCATAGCGCAAGAAAAAGAACCCATCATTTTAGAAGGAAATTAGTTTAAAAAAAATCAAACTAA
>DAOWCC010000128.1 GCA_030639665.1 Elusimicrobiota bacterium
ATCCAACGGATTGTTTGAATAATCTTTAAAATAGACTTTGATATTCCATGTTCCCGCGTCGGGATCTTTAATAACCGTTTTTTCAATTGGGCCTTCGCCGGAAACATTCGCGGGGAATCCTCCCCATATATAATTTCCTGTGGGAGATTTTAATTCCAAATCCAGATTATTAATCAAATCTCCGTTTCCTTGAATTACCGCGTCGTCATAAGTCATAGTTACGAGGAGTTTCTTGGTTCCCACGGGGACATCTATTGTCCATTCGTCCGTTTCATCTTCATCTTGTTTTAAATTGCCTACAGCTCCCAAAACTTGAAATGATTCTTCATCATAGTTATACATCATAGAGAATGGATTGATAAGTCCATATCCGACATCAGTATTGGCATAGCCGTGAGCGGCTATGTCGCTGTTGGCTGCAATAGGTATCGCTGTATTTATCATCATGGCTTTAACATATTCTGTAATGCCGGTAAAATCTCCTGTCCATTCCCTGTAAAGAGCCAAAGCTCCCGCGACAGGCGGCGCGGCCTGGCTTGTACCACTCGCTCTTGATTAACAGGGATTTTCTGTCCAGTTTCCGTGGGAGCAATGGGAAGAATTTGAAATTATATATGCTCCGGGTGCTACTAGTTCAGGTTTCATTCTTTCCGAGTCTTGAGTCGGACCTTTCGAGCTGTTAATATAAAGTTTACCTATGTTGCTTGGTCTGCTGTCTATATTGCCTACGGAAATTACATTTTTACCTGTTGCCGGAAGTTCTATGGTTGAATCCCCTATATTTCCGGTATTTCCCGCCGCCACTGTAATAACTATATCGTTATCATTCGCATGGCTATCAATTATATCGGTGGTAGCGTCATAACTATAGTCGCCATTTATACCTACGGACAAATTGGCAACTTGAACGCTGGCGCTTTTCCATTTTGAAAGAGCGACACTGGTATAGGTTGATTTTGTTACCATGTATATTTGAGCATCGGGGGCTACCCCTTTAACATCATACTCTCCTATAACATTTAAACGGCCTCTAGACGCTATTATTCCTGAAACATGGCTGCCATGTCCGGTTTCATCATCTCCTAAATAACTGTCGGGATGGATAGAGCCGGAAGGGAAATCAATTGTATTGTCGGTTTGTATTCCGCTATCTTGAACACCAACAATTACTCCGCTTCCGGTAAATCCGATACCCCATGAGTCGGGAGCGGATATTATCTCGCGGCTATCATCGGGTTCATAATAGTCTGTTTGGGGAGTCAGTTTCTTTTGTTTGCTGATTCTTCTGACCCATGGAAAAATCGCCACTTTGTTGAAATCTTTATAATGAAGATTTACAGTGTAGGAATTGATTGTTTTATAAAAACCTTGAACATGTATGCCCATGTCCGAAAGCTGTTGTTTATATTCAGGTTTGGGCTCGCCAAAAATTTTTATATAAGCGCCTTTTGCAGTATTTTTTGGAGGCGCGGCGGCGTATTTATATTCGTCCTTGTATTCACCGACCCATTTTATAAATTCAAATTGTTCAAGTTTTTTTATTGATTTAAGCGGCAGTTTCACGAGAATCGATGAATGTCCTATCGGTCCCAAATAAGTCAACCCCAATTCCATCATGGCAATGGTTTCGTTCATTGAACAATCTCTTTCAAATTGGATAATGGCGATTATTTCTTTTTCTTTGTTTTCGGTTTTTTGAGTTTTTTCACCAAGACTTTTTTCAATGCCTTTTTGAGGAGTAAAATGTCGTCCCGCGATATAAATTCGTTTTCGCCTTGATTCCTGAAAAGCGGTTCTTTTTCTTGATTTTTTTTTGGAGAGAGAGTCGAATTTTTTGCCGTGTTGAGAGTTATATTCCTTAATAAGATTTACAGCTTCAGCCGGCGGCAGGCCTGTGATTTTTTTATTGAATTTTCCGGCGGGCGTTTCACTTTCCTTAATTCTAGGACCGGTATATTTTTTATTTTCTCTCAATATAGGAGGACCGGCAAATGCGGGAATTAGAACCGAGAAAAACAGGAAAATAGTTGTTAAAGATATGAGTTTCATAAGTATTCGGCTGAAAACTAAATAAACCCTCTTTCTTATATTTTGCAAACAACTTTCAAGATGCCTTATACAATATATAATCAAGATATTAAACTTCGCGTTTAATGTCAACAACGATAAAGCCGTTATGGTAAAGAGAGCGGTATATTTTAGATTTAAGGTTGCCGAATAAATAAAATTTGGTATATTCTTGTAAGTGATAAAAAAAATGGGGAGATGATATGATTGGAGCTATAGCCGGAGATATAATAGGTTCTGTCTATGAGGTTTTTAATACTAAAAAGAAAGATTTTAAATTATTTTCCTTTAGGTCCGGTTTTACGGATGATACCGTTCTCACCATCGCGGTGGCGGATGCCATATTAAATTCAAAAGATTATTCCTCTTCAATAAAGAAATGGGCGTGGCGTCATCCTTTAGCGGGCTATGGCGGAAAGTTTTCTTTATGGTTCTTATTAAATAAAACAGGTCCTTATAATAGTTGGGGGAACGGTTCGGCAATGAGAGTTAGTCCTGTCGGTTTTGCTTTTGATAATCTTGAAAAAGTGCTTGAAGAAGCCAAGAAAAGCGCTGAGGTTACTCATAATCATCCAGAAGGAATAAAAGGCGCTCAAGCTGTAGCCTCCGCTATATTTTTGAGTAGAACCGGAAAAAGCAAAGCTGAGATTAAAAAATATATAGAAGAGGAATTTAAATATAATCTGGATAGAACTCTTTTGGAAATAAGACCCGGATATAAATTTGATGTCAGTTGCCAAGGTTCTGTGCCTGAGGCGATAATTTCATTTCTTGAATCATCCGATTATGAGGATGCCATAAGAAACGCCGTATCACTTGGCGGCGACAGCGATACAATTGCCTGCATAACCGGCGGTATTGCTCAGGCATTTTATAAGGGCGCGCCACCGGCAATAATTGAAAAAGCGAGAGCTAAACTTACCAAAAAAATGATAAAAATTCTTGACGAATTTAATAAGAAATATAAGCTATGACCATTATGATAAAGATAGCCGGAATCTTAATGCTTTTGTTTGGCCTTTATATAGTGATAATGAATTGGGCCGCGCAATTTCAAAATTACAGAAATAAAAAGAAAGGCATTAAAAAATTTATTTCTCCGGTTCCTTTTGTCGGTCCCATTTTTATCTGTATGGGTTATGAATTTGCCGGTTTTTCTTTTACATGGTTTGTGTTTTTAAGCTTTTTGCTGGACCCGGGCACTGTCATAACAATAATCAGTCTTCCTTGGCTTTTTATGGCATTCCTTTCTCATAAGGGAGAAAAATAATGGAATTGATTTCTTATATTTTAATGGCTGTTTCAGTGGGAGTGTTCCTTTACAATGTAATCATATATCAGAAAAATGTCATGTATGAATTTAGAGATGAAATGGGAACCTCTATGACATTCAGTTCTTATTGCGCTATAAGTATAATTGTGCTTTCAATATCTTTGTTTATTCATCCGGCGGTAAAATGGTACTGGGGTTTGATTGCTCTCATATTTGCGGGCTTTGCTCATCTTATATTGCGGCCATTAACGCATTACGCGCTTAAAATTTTTAAACTTGTAGACCGCAAGAATTAAAACTTTCAGGGTTTCAAAATTTTATAATTTTGTGGATAAGCCGAAGATTAAAGAGGATTCGTTTGAAGAATTAAGAATTATTATAAAAAGAAACTGCCTCATATCATGCCTGCGCCGAGTAATATCGCAATGGCAAATAGCATGACTCCCACTATGGTTTGAACGGTTTGCATCTTTATTTTCTTCATGGTTTTTCTGCCTATAAAAACGCCGGCAAAGGCGAATATAACGGCCAGAAACATAATGGTTAAGTGGCTCTGATAATCGGATTTCATTATATTGTTCCAATAAACGGATATTCTGGAAACATCTACGAAAGCTGCCACTATAACTCCTGTGGCTATATAGCCTTCTTTGCCTAAACCCGCTTTTAATAGGAACATGCTTCTGAGAGCTCCTTGATGTCCGGATAAGCCGCCGAAAAAACCACTCAAAGCTCCTCCGAAAGGTAAAATCTTTTCAGGGAAACTTATGTTTTTAAATTTTGGGAATGTTTCAAGTATCAGGAATAATAAAAGTAATACCGCTATTACAATCTTTAGGGCGCTTATTTCCATTGTTTTTCCTGAAATTTGATAGATATATAAGGGCTCTATTTTTTCAAGGAAGAATAAGAGTTTTGCTCCGATAAATGCCATTAAAAAAGCGGGCAGGCCGAATTTCAAAACCACTTTCCAGGTTGCGTCTTTCCAGAGGAGAGACACTTTTAATATATTGTTTAAAAAATGCACTATGGCTGTTAAAGCGATGGCGGTGTCAATTGGAAAAAATAATATAAATACCGGCATTAAAATTGTGCCTAAGCCGAAGCCTGAAAAAAAAGTAAGGAAAGAGGCGGCTAAAGCCGCTATGGGAATTATAAAAATCATCATAAGTGTATTTTAGAAGTTTATTAATAAATGTCCAAGATGAAAAAAATTCTATGTTTTTGGTTTGAATTTTTCGTAGAATTGGAGATATTGTTATTAAGGCATTAAATTCGGGGGGATTTGTGAAAATAATATTATTAATTGCTTTTTTGTTTGCTCCCAATATGGCATTGGCAGATGACTTGGAGAAATGGACTTTGTCTCTCAGCAGAGGTGCATTTTCCGAAAAGAAGCAAAGTGGAGTAAGCATAGAAACGGGGCCACTTATCGGCTTTGAGGCGGCGCGCCGGTTCTCGGATAAAATTGATATTGGTTTTGAATTTTCAAAAGGCGGGACTGAAAAAGAATCCGTATTATTACCCGGGCTTAAGTTTGAGTACAATAACTATTTCTCAATGATATTCCTTAATTATAGCCTCGATAAAGTGATTAAAGGACTTTATATCGGCCCGCAAGCGGGCATTATAATGCGTTCCTATATTAAAACCAATGATAATATTGATATGACCGCGGTTGCTAAGGGGATAAAGATTGGTTGGGGTCACAAATTAAGAGGGAGATTTTCCTTAGGTCTGCAGGCTCAATATGTGGATGTTAATAAAGCAAGTAAAACCGTGCGGGAGGGAAGTCCTTCAATGGATGTGACATACAGCGTTCCACAAACCAGTTTCATTAAATATCTGATGAGTCTTAAATATAGATTTTAAAAAATACATGCGTATTTTTTACCCCGCGGATTACTAGATGTAATCCGCGAGATGAAAGAAGTGTTCCATTGGGAACATTACTGTTTTTGAATGTGCTTAGATTGCGCCGTCTGATAGGCATAGCTTCTGCCTGCCCGCCGACGCAGTAGTGGCGGGATACGGCACCCGGCATAGCCTTGGAATCTGCGGGGGGTTTATAGCTATGCGGGTTTTTATGAATAATTAGTCCGGAAATTTTTAAAGCGGGCTTCCTATAAATAGAAAGCCCGCTTTTTTTTAAACTTTGCCTTTATTTAGTTTGGTAAAACCAAGGCAGGGAAGTATATCTATTGAAACTTACCGTGCATTTATATATGGAACCATCTCCTATAACCGCGACTTGTTTCAATGTTTTTTCTTCAAAAATATATCCGCACACAGTATCTCCGGCGGCATATAAATACATTGTATAAGTCTTATAATTGCGTGTGTCAAATACACTTCTGACATAAAGAACGCCATCATCGGCAAATTCAAAAATCTTTTTCATTGTAAACTTCTCTTCATACTCTTTTGAGAAAGCTTGAATCAGCTGTTTGGATTGTAGTTTGGTAATCTTGCTTGTTTCTTTTA
Organism: Elusimicrobiota bacterium; assembly: GCA_030639665.1. Taxonomy (GTDB): domain Bacteria; phylum Elusimicrobiota; class Elusimicrobia; order Elusimicrobiales; family UBA9959; genus JAKLQJ01. The sequence continues at coordinate 5,825 of DAOWCC010000128.1, forward strand.
AGACAATTTCAGGGCCTGTTTGAAGATCGCTCATTCTTGCCATTTGAATCAATGTATCTCCAAATAAACACGCGCTTGCGGCAGTAGCGGACATAACGGATAAAACTAATACTAATATAATTTTCTTCATTTTATTCTCCAATCGAATTAAGTTTAAGGTTTAAAACCTTATACTAAGTTTAGCAGCGATTTTGAATTTGCAAATGGGGCGAAAGGCCTTGTATTATTAAAATTGATACCTACTTATGATTAGGCCCAATGGGTTTATTAAGACAACTAATAGCTTAAAGAATTTGATATATTGTTTAAAATAAACAATTTAGAAAAAGGATAACAGAAAAATTATGAAAAGCCGATATTCAAAAAAATTCAATCATGATTCAATGGCTGTAAACTATGATAAAGATGTAAAAAATGAAGACCATCCTATTCGCGCCGGTTATCAATCATTATTAAACTGGGTTCAAGAAAAAACAAAAAATTCAAAGTTCATAGTTGATTTGGGCTGTGGAACGGGAAACACTATAAAAGTCCTGCAAAATTTTGAAAAAGCCTACTGCGTGGATATTTCACAAAAGATGATGGATATAGCAAAAGAAAAACTAAAAGGCAGAAAAAATATTATTTTCCTTAAAAGCGATTTTTTGGGTTTCTTTCCTGAATTTAAAGAGACGCAGGCAGATACCATTATTTCCACATATGCGATTCATCATTTAATTCAAGAAGAAAAACATAAATTATTTGAAGAAATATATAATTTCCTGAATAAAGGCGGAAAGCTGGTTTTTGGAGATTTGATGTTTAAAAACAAAGAGCAAGAAAAGGAAATGAGAGAAAAATATCCCGACTTGGCGGAAGACTTTGATGATGAATTTTTTTGGTGTGTTGATGATGAGGTTAAAAAACTTGAGTCACTTGGTTTTAAAGCGGAAATTAAGAGGTTTTCCGATTTGTCATGGGGAATTTACGCGGTAAAATAGATTATTGTTTTTTCGAAAAGAATCGTGAGGCTTTATGAAAGCTAAAGAAAAGGAAGAAAATATTATTGGAAAAGTCGTGAAGGCCAAGAGCTTGGTGGCCTATGGTAAGGGCGCGGTGATTAGCCGCACCATAATAAAAAAGAAAACCGGCACTGTTACTATTTTTTCTTTTGATAAAGGGGAAGGTTTAAGCGAGCATACCGCTCCCTTCGACGCTATGGTGCATATTCTGGATGGTGAGG
>DAOWCC010000169.1 GCA_030639665.1 Elusimicrobiota bacterium
AAAAAATGGTCTGAAATAATTTAGCTTTCGCGAAAAACCGGCCTGTATTTTTATTTACGGATGAGGAACTTATGACAAATAGACTGCAAGAAATTTTAAAGCAAAACGCGGAACTTGAGAAACAGACTCCTTATAATTTTTGCGACAGATGGTGTGAAAGATGCGTTTTTGAAAAGAAAAGCCGCTGTAAAATTTATAAAAACGAATTGGAATGTAAAATAACCTGCATTGCTCATGGAAAAGAACCCAATGATATTGAAATAACCGCCGAAGTTATGGAAGAACAATATAAAGAAACCACCGAAGCCATGGAATTTATTGAAAATGAAACGAAACCGGATTTGGAGAATATGGATAATCCTGATTTTGAAAAATTTAAAAACAGTATAGAATCAGCGCAAAACCATCCCATATTCCAACTAGCCGATATATACCGCAAACAAACCTCCTCCTCTTTAAAATATATGCTTTATTGTATGAGAAAGACAATCAATCCCAACCTTATATATCATTTTAAGACACTGCAATGGCATCACACTTTGCTTCCGGCAAAATTAAATAGAGCTTTGGCCGGTTTTTATGAACCCGCGGACAAAGAGGACATGGCGCTTTGCGACGCGGTGGCTCAGCTTGAAATTTTCAAGAAAGCCCTGGAAGAATCTTTAAACGCTTTTAGCGAAATAGAAAAAATTTCGGCGGATTTGGGACCGCATATATGGCATCTCATACCTATCTTGAAACAACTTAAAAAGAAAACAGAAGAATTTGAGAAAAACATATAATTTACCTTGAGGAACCTTTAAAATGAAATTTGACACTTTAGCCGATAAGCCCGCTTTAATTGATGTGATAAACGATATTCACAGCGAACCATGGGCCGCTTTTTTGAGTGAAGATGAAATTATAAAAAAGCATTGGCGAAACCTTTATAAGATTTATCCCCAATATCAATTAGTGTTCAGTGAGGAAAACGATTATATCGGCTTGGCCAATTTCTTTCCGATTTATTGGGACGGGAAAGACAGCAATCTTCCCGCCGGCTTTGACCAAGCAGTGCAGCTTATTTCAAAAAATAAAGAAAACGCGAATTGCCTTTGCGCTCTGGCCATTATTACTAAAAAGAAATACGCGGGAAAAGGCTATAGTTCGAAAATATTGAAGATTGTTAAAGAACTGGGAAGCAAACAAGGATTTGGCAAACTTATCATACCGGTAAGGCCGACATTAAAACCCAAATATCCATTGGTCTCAATGAAAGATTATATGAAATGGGAAAAAGCGGGGCTTCCCTTTGACCCATGGCTTAAAATTCATGTTAGAAGCGGGGGAAAGATTGTAAAAGAAGCCGACCCTTCAATGGTGGTGGAAGGCACAATCGCGCAATGGCGGGAATGGACTGGGATGCACTTTGGAAATAGCGGGGATTATGTGGTGGAAGGGGCGCTAAATCCCGTTCTTATTGATTTGGAAAAAGATTTTGGAAAATATGTTGAACCCAATGTTTGGGTTTTGCATGACTTATAATCAAAAAGACGCTTTTAATGATAAACAGCAAATCGCAGAGAACGCAGAGAAAAAACAAAACAACAAAACATCTAACGACAAACAGCAAACGCGGAGGACGCAGAGAACGACTTGAACACTGATGGATGTTCGTAGTAAAATTCAAAAGCAGAGTAGTAGTCCTCTCTTCGTTAAATGAAGTTCGTCCGAAAGACATTAATTTAGAAAGTTTAGCCACAAAAAAGCACAAAGGACACAAAAACTAAAAATTTATTCTGTGACTTATGTGCATTATGTGGCTAATGTATAAGGGGATTTTATGATTAAGGGAAAAAATTTAATCTCGGTATTTTTTGCCGCGATTATTTTAATATTTTCAAATTGGGGGAATGAAACTATGGCAATGGATAAAACAAAAACAATAAAGCTTCCCGCGCCTTCCGTAAAAAGCGATGTTTCGGTTGAGGAATGTATTTTAAAAAGACGATCCGTAAGAACCTTTTCAGATAAAAAATTAAATCAAGCGCAAATAGGACAGCTTTTATGGGCCGCTCAGGGAATAACCGCAGTAAATAAAAATTTTCAGTTTAGAGCGGCGCCTTCGGCGGGAGCATTATATCCCATGGAAACTTTCGCCATTACGCCTGATGGAATTTTTCAGTATCTTCCAAAAGAACATGAGCTCAAAGAAATAGTTAAAAGCGATAAAAGAAAGATGCTCGCTCGAGCCGCTTTCAGTCAGGATTTTATAGCCGAAGCTCCGCTGATAATAGCGCTGTGTTCGGTTTATTCAAGGGTGACGGGCAAATACGGCAAAAGGGGCATAAGATACGCTCATATTGAAGCGGGACATATAGCCGAAAACATACATCTTCAGGCGGTAGGTCTCGGCCTTGTTTCAGTTCCAATAGGGGCCTTTGACGATAAAGAAACTGCGGAGGTTTTGAATCTGCCGGATGACTGCCAACCGCTTTATATGATACCGATTGGTTTTCCGCAAAATGACGGGAAGGGAAAATAGCCGCAATCAATCTAACTTCCGAGATTAGATTGGTTTCTTGATTTTTTAGCGCCCATTATATAACATAGTATATAATGGAATTAACCGTAAAAATCGCTATCACTGATAATGAAAACAAAACTTTCATGGGCATTGGCCTGGTCTGGCTTTTGCAAAGAATCAAAAAATTCAAATCCATAAATGAAGCCGCCAAGGATATGGGCATGTCCTATGTAAAGGCTTTGAAAATTTTAAATTGTCTTGAGAAAAATCTTGGACAAAAGATTCTGATAAGAAAGAAAGGCGGCAGTATAAGAAGCCAAACTGAAATAACGCCTTTCGCCGAGAAATTCATAAAAGACTATTATGACTATCAAAAGAAAGTGAAAACATTCGCTGATAAGGAATTTCTTAAATTCTCAAGGCAATGGGAAAATTGAAGCCCGGTCAAAAATCTCACAGGATGTGGATTAAATGGTAAAAAACAAGATTTTTAAAATTATTAAAGTTGATGACGCTGTGGGTAAAGTTCTGCCCCATGATATTACGCGCATTGTGCCCGGCAAGGTTAAGGGAGCGGCCTTTAGAAAAGGCCATATCATCCGCAAGCAAGATATTAAAAAACTGAAATCACTGGGCAAAGAGCATATTTATACGATTAATATGCCGAAAGATCATTATCATGAAGATGAAGCCGCCCTTAAGTTCCGCAAGCTTGGCGGCAAGAATATTAAAACCACGGGGCCATTGGAAGGAAAGGTTCAATTTATAGCGGCTTGTTCAGGCTTTCTTAAAATTAATAAAGAAGCAGTTAATAAAATAAACGGCATTGAACATATGGTCTTTACGACGATACATTCCGATATACCGGTCAAGAAAAATGACAAAATCGCGGGCATTAGAATTATCCCTCTTATAGTGGATAAAAAAGCCGTTCAAAAGGTTTTGAAAATAGGAAGCGTTCCGCCATTAAGCATCGCGCCGTTTAAAAAGAAAAAAGTCGGCCTGATTGTTACGGGAGAGGAAGTCGCGAGCGGGAAGATTAAAGACGGCTTTAGGCCCATAATGGAAAGAAAGATGAAGGACTACGGCTCAAAGATAGATGAATTTAAAATTATCGGCGATGATGTGGAAAAATTGAAAAATGAAATTTTGGCCTTATATAAAAAAGGCTGTGATTTTATAATGCTTACGGGCGGTATGTCGGTAGACCCCGACGATATAACAAAGATAGCCATAAGGCGGGCCGGAGTTAAAGTCATTTCATACGGAGCGCCGATTTTGCCGGGCAATATGTTTATGGCGGGTTATTTAAAGAATATTCCGGTTTTTGGCGTGCCGGCTTGCGCGCTTTTTTATAATATTACGGCGCTGGATTTATTTCTTCCCTTCGTGTTCTCAAACACCAAGATAATAAAGAAAGACATTACCGCGCGGGGCTATGGCGGTTTTTGCAGAAATTGCAAGGTTTGCATATTTCCCGGTTGCGGATGGGGAAAATGCTGAAAGACTCCTTTGAACGAATAATTGACTATGCCAGGATTTCTCTGACTGATAAATGCAATATGCGCTGTCGTTATTGCATTGGCGAAAGCGGCGTAAAATTACGGAGTCATGAGGATATGCTGACATTTGAGGAAATGTATTTCCTGCTTGAGATTTTCAAGGAACTCGGCATAAAGAAATTTCGCTTTACCGGAGGAGAACCTTTTATAAAACGCCGGGCGATGGATTTTTTTGAGAACCTGAATATAGGCAAATTTTATATAACCACAAATCTGTCCTCGGAAAATCTGGATATTGGCCGTATCAATAATCTAAATCTCGCCGGAATAAATATAAGTTTGGATACCTTAAACACCGAGAAATAAAAATGGCTTTCAAGAGGCTGGGATTTGGAGCCGGTGATAAAAAACCTGCGGAATCTAAAAGTCAAAAACATTAAATTAAACGCCGTGATTATTAAAGATTTTAATGAGGATGAAATTAAGCCTCTGATAAATTTCGCGTCCGAAATTGGCGCCACTATGAGATTTATTGAAAAGATGGATTTCTTAAAAGATAATCTTAAATACGCCTCACTTGATGAAATCAGAAAAAAACTGATTTTAGAAAACTTTATCTCAGGAGAAAAAGCCCCGCCGAAAAACTCGGCGGCCGTTTATCATGAACAAGTTTCAGGCAAAGGAAAGGTTGGCTTTATAATGCCAGTAAGCAAACCCTTTTGCTCATCGTGCAATAGAATAAGACTAAGCTCAGGCGGAGAGATTAAGCTATGCCTTTTCGCGAAGAAAACTTTAAATCTGAGGGAGATGATTAGACAGGGGAAAGGAAAAGATGAAATTAAAGAAATCCTGATAAAAACCGCGGCCTCTAAATTAAAAGTTCCGGAAAATTATTCTCAAAGTGAATCCATGTCCGCCATAGGAGGTTAG
>DAOWCC010000003.1 GCA_030639665.1 Elusimicrobiota bacterium
AAAAAAGAAAGGCTGTTTGGAAAATTTTCATTCCTCTTTTTGGAACTTTATATAGTGGGAAGCGAAAAAAGATAAAAAAGCCGGTTTAATTAAGATTGACCGGGCTTTTATGAATTTAAAAGAGATAAATTTCAAATTGGCCGTATTCAATTATATCTGCGCGAGAAGCGTTGGCGCGTCATTGGATTTTATAGCTGAAAAACACGGCCGCAAGAACTTTTTAGATATTTACGCCTCTCTAATGGCCCCGTCCCGGTTTTATTTTAAACGGTTTTTAAAAGATGTGGAAGCGGGTAAAAAGTCGGAATCTTTTTTTGCCGACAGAATAAAAGATATTCCGATAGATAAGCTGTCCAAGGCGTTTAAAAATTCAGAAAAGCAAAAAATAACTCTCGGCCAAATTTCCAAAAGCGGCAGATTGTTTATTGAGGCCGTAAATGATTTGATTTTATTGAAAAACGAAGTAAACTATTATTTTTCGCTGATAAACAAGGCTTATATGTCGCGGATTTTTAAATTAAGGGCGAATTTGACGGGCGAGGATATAGCCAAAATTTGTAAACTTTCCATTGATTCCGCCCGAAAAATAATTAATAAGGAACCGGGCTCCCGCGAACTTTTTGCCTGCAAAAAAGAAAAACGCCGCAATCGCGCTGAAAAAATTCAAACGGAGTTTCCTTTGAAGGGTATTATTGTTTGCGAGGGAGACGCGAAAGGCAGAATTAAAATAGTGAGAAAACCCTCAGACGCGAAAGATATAACGGAACGGGATATACTTGTATCGGATTATTTAAACGGCGAGCTTCTTGTTCCGATGCTTATATGCAAAGCCATAATAACGGCCAGAGGCGGGTTTTTGTCGCACGCGGCGGCGCTTTCAAGAGAGATAAAGAAGCCGTGTTTAACCGGAGTTTTCGGTTGTGAGAAAATTTTTTCCGATGGGGAAAAAATTACGATAAGAAAAGGAATGATTTACAGAAAATAAATCGACTTTACGGAGGAGCGTTTGCTTATGTTTTCAATAGATATTTATGACGAAAATTTTTTAAAAGAAATATTCGCCGTAACCGACGCCAATTCTCTTCCCGAAACCCCGCCCAATTATCCGCCGTTTTTTTCATGGGACAAAACAGCCGGCTTTGAGGTTGATAAAATATCAAATATCTGGAAGAAATCGAATAAAGAGAATTTTGACCGCAATCCCACCATATATGTTCATGTGCCTTTTTGTGAATATATCTGCAAGTTTTGCGGTTTTTACAGAAAGATTCCCAAAAATAATATTGAAATAAATAAATATTTGAAAGCTCTTGAAAAAGAAGTTCTTTTTTTGAAAAAAACTTTCAAAAATTTGCCAATCAGAAATTTATTCATTGGCGGCGGCACGCCCACCATTTTGAGCGAAGATGAATTGGAGTTTATGTTTGGGATTTTTAAAGACAATTTTAATATAACGAAAAACACCAGAATAGCCATTGAATCCAGCCCGCAGACTTTAACTTATCCAAAGGCTAAAAAATTGAAGAAGCTCGGAGTTGGATTTTTATCCATGGGAATTCAGAGCTTTAATGAACAATTGATGAGAAGTTTCAACAGGCCGCAAACCATGAGCCAATGCGTGAACGCTCTGAAAAATGCCAAGAAAGCGGGCATAAAAAATGTTGAAGCCGATTTAATGGTGGGTTTGCCCGGCCAGACTGAAAAAATTTTCATGAAAGATGTGGATATATTATCCAAATTTGATTTGGAAAGAGTTTATATATTTGATTGGCAGCCAAAAGAATTTACGGGGTTTAAGAATTTTCACGGAGCTTCTCTTGGGCTAAGCGATTTAAGAAAAGCCAGAGAGTGGAGAAAAAAAGCAATAGATTTATTGGTAAAGCGGCAAGGCTATACAACGGAAAGCGGACACTGGATGTCCAAAAGGAAAGGAGGCGAATGGCCGTATACATATGACCAGCAGGAAAATGAAGGCTATTCCATATTGGGGCTGGGCCCTACCGGCATGAGTTATTGTACCGATGGTCAGAGATATCAAAATATTTCCAGTGTGAGCAAATATGTGTCATTGATTGAAAAAAATAAATTGCCGATAGCAATAATACATTTTCCCTCCAAAAGAGATGAAATGGTCAATTACGCCCTGTTAAAATATATACATACGGGAAGCCTTGTTATAAATCGTTTTAAAAAGAAATTCAAAAAAAACCCCGAAGATGTTTTCAAGAAAGAATTTGACTATCTTTGTAAAAAAGACATAATTCTCAAGGCCGGTTCCTCCTATGCGCTTAAGGACAGAACAAGAGCCATATTTTTCCTTAAAGCGGTTTTTTATTCTCCTGAACTGATAAAAAAATTGGCCCGGCGCGCGAAAATTAAAATTGAATATAAAAACAGCGGCTCCGCTAAAAAATCCATTTCTGAAAAAGTTTCAGATTCCCGTAATTTGAAGATAATATATCTTGGTAAAAATTTCAAAAGAGAACTTATCGGACTGGAAGGCTTAAAATCCGAGAAAAGAGATTTTAAGGATATTGCGGCGGAACTTAAAAGCAAAAATTCCAAAGGGCTTAATGAAGTTATCTTCATGGACGGGGATTTTATTGAATATGAGAAAGCGTGTTTTCTTATAAATATCGCCGGTAAAATAGGTTATAAAAAGGTTTCGTTTTTTACCTCCGGATTGACCGGCGCGAGCGCCGAGAAATTTAAAAAACTTAAAAAATACGGGATTGATAAATTTTATCTGAATATGCCGGATTTTCAGGATAGCGGTTTTAGTAATAAAGATGTGAAAGTGAAAAACGCTTTTTGGGCTAAAAAAGCGGGGCTGAATCTGGTAATGACGGCTATCTTGAATGAAAAAGAATTTGGAAATATTGAGAAGCGATTTTCCTTGGCGAAAAAACTGGGAGCGGAAGAATTTTTATATGTTTTGCCCAGTGGTTATAAAAATCATAATACCGCGGCGTTGTATGAAAAGCTCAAAAAGAACGCTAAAAAAATAAATGCCGCGGCATCAAGAAAAAAAATAAAGGTTAAAATTTTGAATTCTTTGCCGTGTTTTTTGCAATCATATAATGAATTTTTTGAAAATTTTTTATTTGTTTCGGATGCCAGGGAAGAAGGCGATCTGATAAAAATCGAAGTGTGCTTAAAATGCAAATATTCATCCCATTGCCCGGGGCCGCGAGAGGAATATCTGAAGGAATTGAAGCATTTTGATATAAAACCGATAAAAGTGTAAAAAGGAAGCCGGCAAGTCGTAGAGCGCGGGGCCATTTTTTAGTAAACTGAATATATACGGAGGATATTATGATTGACGCGAAAAAGATAAATGAAGCGGTAAAAAAACAGGAAAAAAATATAGTTGCTTTTGCCAGAGATTTGGTGAAGATTTCAAGTTTTTCAATGGAAGAGGGCCCGGTCGCCAAAAGAATATTGAAAGAAATGAAGAAAGTCAGTTTTGATAAGGCCAAGATAGATAAAATGGGCAATGTTATAGGATTTATAGGCAAAGGCCGGAAAAAAATAATGATGGACGCCCACATAGATACGGTTGGAGTGGGAGATAAATCGGCTTGGAAAATAAATCCTTTTGCCGGAATTTTAAAGAACGGCGTTATTTACGGCAGGGGTGCGACCGACCAAAAGCTGTCAATGGCTTCCATGGTTTACGCCGGAAAAATTATTAAGGACCTTAAACTTTATAATGATTTTACTTTGATGGTGGTGGGTTCATGCCAGGAAGAGGATTGCGACGGCCTTCCTTTGCTTCACATAATTAATAAAGAAAAGCTTAAACCGGATTTCGTTGTTTTAACCGAGCCGACAAATCTTGCCGTTTATAGAGGACACAGGGGCAGAATGGAAATGAAGGTTACGGTTAAAGGGAAATCCTGCCACGCTTCCGCTCCCGAGCGCGGTGATAACGCAGTGATTAAGATGACTGCCATAGCGCAAGAAATAACCGCGCTTAATAAAAAATTGAAAAAAGATAAATTTTTGGGCAAAGGCACTGTGGCCGTAACTTCCATAGACTGCAAAACTCCCTCGTTAAACGCCATTCCCGACGAATGCGCCGTTTATTTGGACAGAAGGCTCACTATCGGTGAAACGCTTAAAACTTCGGTAGCCGAGATTAAGAAGCTCGCCTCGGTTAAAAAATTCAAAGCGAAAGTGGAAGTTCTGCAATATGAGGCCGTTTCATGGACGGGTTTAAAAGTGGGACAGGAAAAATATTTTCCAACTTGGGTTTTGCCGGCAAACCATAAACTTGTTAAGGCCGGAGTTGAGGCGGGAAAAATAGCTCTCGGGAAAAAGCCCGTGGTTGATAAGTGGGTTTTTTCAACCAATGGAGTCGCGTCTTGCGGAAGATTAAAAATACCGTCAATAGGCTTCGGTCCTTCAGATGAGATTTACGCGCATACGGTTAAGGAGAATATGCCTGTTTCTCATCTTTTAAAAGCCGCTTCTTTTTATGCGTCCATAGGCATGTTCCTTTAGAATTTGTATTTTCGGTAAATTTTATGATTCCACGAGAATTAGATCTTTGCGTTACAAATAAATGCAATATGAATTGCCTTTATTGCTATGCCGCCGGAAAAAATTTGGAGAACAAAAGTTTAACGCTTGAGGAAATGAAAAAGGCCGTTCTTATGTATTTTGAAGCCGCATTGTCTGAAAAGAGAAAAATCGACAAAATAAGCGTTTCGGGGGGAGAGCCTCTTACTCATTGGGACGCTGTGTCCCGGTTTATTTTGTGGTTTTCAAAGCATACTCCGCAAGATGTAAACGCCGAAATTTTCACGAACGGTTTGTTATTGGATAAAGATAAGGCCAAGCTTATACTTGATAACGGGTTTAAATTAAGGATAAGTTTTGACGGGCTTAAAAAAACTCATGACGCGAGCCGCGTATCCGTTTCGGGAAAATCTTCTTTTGACGGATTTATGAAAAACTTTAATTCTTTCCCTCTTTCTTTAAAGAAACGATGTGAAGTTGTGCCCATAGTATCGGAAAGAAATGTCGCGGATATGGCGGATAATATGAAGTTTTTGATGGATTTGGGATTTGCTTGCGTTAAGCCTTCTTTTGTTTTGGATGAAGTGTGGAAAAAGCAATCGTTTAAAATTCTGACCCGGCAATTTGATTTGCTAAAGGAACTTTTAAAAAAGCAAAAAAAATATTCTTTAAAGTTTGAAAAAATAGCTTTAAAAAATCTCTCCGGCGGCTTAAAGGAATTTTCCGCGTCAAATGAAATATCCGTCGGAACGGATGGCTGGTTTTATCCCTCCTCTCTGATTTCAGCTTCCGTGGCGGCTAAAAGCGAAGCCTTTAAAAAAAGATACCGCGTGGGAAATATAAACCGGGGCATAGACACGGAAAAATTCGGCAAATTGAGGGAGTCTGCTTTTAAAGATATAAAAAAATCAAAAGCGGAGCTTTATTTAGGTTGTCTTCTTTGCATGCACTATAGCTCTAAAGTAAAGAAAGTGGATTTTGAAAAACTTCTTCTAAGCGGCGATCAAATAGCTAAAATTACGGCCGCCTCGGGTTTGGGGGAAATTTCCTCTTGAACATTTGCCCTTGAATGTTTTTTAGAGCCAAATTTATCATGAGACATCCGTCCGTTTTACTTATTAAAAGCAGAAGTCTTATCGCTAAAAATACGGGAATCACTCCTCCCTTGGGCATATTGTATATAGCGGCTTATTTGAGAGAACGATTGAAAGCCGATGTCAAAATTATTGATACCGTCTGGGAAACCGATCCTTTGAACGCTGTTCGCTCCGCTGTCCGGGAGCAGAATCCCGATATTGTTGGGATAAGCGCTCTTACGGCGGAAGCCTTTTTAGCTCATAAAATCGCGGACGCGGTAAAAAGCGAAAATTCCGGTGTTCCGGTTATAATGGGCGGGCCCCATCCTTCTTCTCAGCCTGAGTTGGCGATGAATGATAAAAATATTGACGCTCTTATTGTGGGAGAAGGAGAGGTAACATTTTGCGAGCTTCTAAGGGTGATTGTTGAGGAAGGGCATCATTGGAAAAATTCAAAAATTCTGGCCAAAATAGACGGACTGGTTTTTAGAGGCGAAGGCATTGAATTTTCAAAATCCAGAGCTCCCATAACTGATTTGGATTCTTTGCCTTTTCCGGCCTGGGACCTTATTGATTATAAAAAGTTTTGGACAAAAGCGAGCATGGCCACGATTGGCATAAGGCCTTATTTAACAATGTTTACTTCAAGGGGCTGTCCTTATCATTGTGTTTTTTGCCATCAGCTTTTTGGAAAGGTTTTTCGCGCCAGGTCTCCCGAAAGCGTGGCGGAAGAAGTCAGGCAAATACTTAAAATGGGAGCGAAACATATAGAGGTTTTGGATGATATCTCCAATCTTGATCATAATAGATTTAATGGAATGCTTGAACTGATGCTTAAAGATAACTTACATCCCGTTTTAAGTTTTCCAAACGCCATAAGGGCCGATATTATGCGAGAAGATTCCATTGATTTGCTTAAAAAAGTGGGCGTGGGAGAAGTTTCAGTGGCTATTGAGACGGCTTCAAATCGTTTGCAAAAATTGATAAAAAAAAATCTTTCATTGGATAAGGCGTCAAAAACCATAGAAATGCTGACAAAACGGAGGATTTTTACCCGGGGATTTTTTATGCTGGGCCTGCCGACTGAGACTGAGGAAGAAATGCGCTCCACCATTCGCTTTGCCCATAAATCCTCATTGCATCTCGCTTTGTTTTTTACGCCCAATCCTTTCCGCAATACCGAGCTTTACGATATGTTCGTAAAAGCGGGAAAACTGCCCGATAAATCCAGCACGATAGATTTTGAATATTACGGCTCTCCTTTTAACGCGAGCGAGATTCCCGAAAAAAAATACAGATTTTTATATAAATGGGCTTATTACGGATTTTATTTTAATATTATCAGGATGTTTCGCATAGCGCGCGACAGGCCTTTATGGTCGGATATTCCTCTTCGCGCTTATTCCTTGTTTCGCAATATCGTGTCATTTAGGAGATTAAAGGAAAATTGATATGGCCAATGTTTTGATTATGACGCCGTCTTCTCTTTACAGAAGGTGGCCCACCACTCCCGATACCACCAAGATGGCCACAAACGCGGCTCCCGTCACAATGCCGCAGCTTGCCGCCGCTTTGCCTAAGCATAATGTTAAAATTCACGATGGCAACGCTTATGATATTTCACTCACTGAATACGCCGAATTATTACAATGGGCGGATATTGTCGCCATGAATATCATGAGCTCTTACGCGGCTTTGAACAGCGAACTTAATATTCGGTTTATAAAAAAAATAAAGCCTGAAATAAAGGTGATACTTGGCGGTCATCACGCGACTTTTCAGGCGCAGGAATGGCTTTCAAAGGGGGCGGATGTCGTGGTTAGGCGCGAGGGAGAAATTACGCTGCCGGAAGTTGTGGACGCTTTGATTGAGAAAAAAGATCTCGCGCGGGTATTGGGCATTTCTTGGAATTTGCAAGGCGATATTATTCATAATCAGGACCGTCCTTTTATTGAAAATTTGGATTCTTTGCCTTTGCCCAGATGGGATTTAATGAATTTTGGCAAATATTATTTGTATCTTCGAAAAAAGGGCTATCAGGCCTGTCTTGAAACCAGCAGAGGATGCGAGCAGCATTGCGCGTTTTGCCAGGTGGGCCCGATGTGGAAGCATACTCACAGATTCAAATCCGTCGAAAGAGTGAGAGAGGAAATGAGACTGCTTAAGAGCTGCGGGGTTGAACAATTGTTTATCGTTGATGACAATTACGGCTCCAATATGGATACCGACAGGCAAGCCGATATATACAAAATGATGCGTAAGGAAAATTTTAATTTTGAGTGGGGCGGATTTTTCAGGCATGATTATATTTCATCAAATCATAAACTTCTTAAAGAGGCCGCGGCTACCGGCCTGAAATTCGCCTGCATAGGTTTTGAAAGCGTGGAAGGTTCCGACCTTAATTCCTTCAATAAAAAAAATTCTTCTTTCAAAAATCTCGATTCATACGCTAAGGAATATGAGTTTTTAAAGAGTCTTGGAATAATCAGTTTTGGTTTTATTGTGATAGGCTATCCGGGGCAAAATGAAAGTTCCGCCATCGCAACTCTGGAGAACGCGCATAAATTTTGTAATTATCCCGTGGTTACCCTATATAAGCCTTTGCCCGGCACCGCCGGTTATATAAAAACGAAAAAAGAAGGCTTGCTGACAAAAAAAATGTTTTATCATGATTCTTTTACCGTGGCCATTAAAGGCACCAGGCCTATTTTAGCCAAATATAATCGGTTTTTTATCAAGTATTTAATGAGTCCGTCGCGTCTGGTGAAAGGGCTCATGAATAAAAATTGCAGGCCGATAGAAGTTGTTTTCTTTAAATGGTTTATCGGGGGTATTTTAAGAGCCAATTTTAAAAATGTCGGCGATTTTTTCTGGTTTATTTTTAAAGGCCGTAAATTACAGGAAGAAAAAGTCATGGAATATTTATGCGAAAATCATCTTTCGGATAAAAATGTTTCCCAACTTGTTAATAAAGCGAAAAAATGAAGAAAAAAAATATTATATTAATGAATTCTCTAAGGCTTGCGCCGCGGTTTATGTCCACAAATGAATTTTCGCTTGTTTGGGGCCCTCATCCTTTGGTGACTCTCCCTCTTTTAGCCACTATGGTTCCCAAAAATTGGAATATTAAATTGTTGGATCCCATTGTTTACAATGTAAAACTGAAAGATTTTGGCTCTTTAATACAGAAAGCCGATGTAGTGTCAATAACCTGTACGGCTTCAAGTTCAGCTCTCAATACGGAGATGACTATAAAATTAATCAGGCAATTAAGGCCGGATATTCATATTGTGCTTGGCGGGCATCATTCTTCGTTTTATCCCAAAGAGTGGCTCGAAAAAGGGGCGAGTATTATTGTCAGAGGAGAAGGTGAATATACTTTAAAGGAAATTCTGGAGTCTATTGAAAAAAATGAAGGCTTTGACAAAATTAAGGGAATATCGTTTATTTCCGGCAATAAAATAATTCATAATCCCGATAGAGAATTAATGCCCGATCTTGACGCTTTGCCGTTTCCCAGATGGGATTTAATGGATTTTGGGCGTTATAATCAATTCACTCGCAGAAAAGGATTGACTGTGGGGATTGAAACCACGCGCGGTTGCACGAATAAATGTTCATTTTGTCTGGTTAATAAAATGTGGAAAGGAGAGCAGCGGTATCGCTCTCTTAATAAATCCATGGAAGATATTAAGCGGCTTTATTCGATGGGAGCAAGGCAATTGGGATTTGTGGGAGACGGTTTTGGCAATCCTCCCGACAGGCATATGGAATTGATGAAAGCCATACAAAAAGAAAAAATGGATATTGATTGGATGTCGTTTATGAGGGTTGATTCCATTTTAAAAGAACCCCGTTTAGCCAAAGAAATGGCAAAGGCGGGATGCAAAGCTGTTTTTATCGGTTTTGAATCGCCTTTTCAAAACCTGTTAAAAATATGGCAAAAAGGCCCCGACGGTTTGGCGAAAGTTTCAACATATCAAAAAGTTTATGAGCTTTTGGATAAAGAGGGAATACTTGTTTTTGGATTTTTAATAGTCGGGCATCCCCAAGAGCCTGAAGGAATAGTTCCTAAAATTTTTCGGGAATATCAAAAATGGTGCGATATTCCTTTGGTAAATGCCATTCAGCCGATGAAGGGAACTCTTGATTATGAGGATTATGAAAAGAAAGATTTATTGGCCAAAGATATGTTTTATCATGATATAAGAATTCCGAGTTTGAAAGGTTCAAATAGAAATGTTCATGAGGGTTTAAGTTTGTTCGGTAAGAAAATTATTTTTGAGTTTCCGTTTTATATGTTTTCGGCTAAAAAAACAAAAAGACAATTTTTCAGGCATATGTATTTGTTTTTAATAAAGAAACTTCTTGAAACGAATTTGGCCGAGCTTAAAGATTATTGGCTATTGCTGAATTTTAATAAAATGTCTCCTTCAGACTTGCAGAACGCGGTAATAAACAGAAATCTTAATCCGAAAAAAATAAGCAAACTCGCGGAAAAATGCAGAAAAGGATTTAGCGTTTTATAGAAACCTGTCATGTATATATCTTATAATGATAAGTAATGGCTAAAGTTTTACTTACGACTCCTCCTTGGCTGCATTTTCACAGCTTGCAGGTATTGTTTCCCAATATTCCGCCTTTAAATCTTCAAATTTTGGCCGGCGTATTGCGTAATGCCGGCCATGAAGTAATGATTGCCGATATTCAGCATTTGCCGCTTTCAGATAAGAAATTACAGCGGATGATAGAATCATTTCGACCGGATATCATAGGTTTTTCAGTTTCCGAAATTGCCACCACTCCCATTGTCGTTGAGATGGCTGCCAAATTGCGCGAGCGATATCCGAATATAAAATGGTTGGCCGGCGGACAAGCCCCCTCATTCAGTCCGGAATTGTTTTTGGGAAATAATAAGCCTTTTGACGCGGTCGCCTTATATGAAGGTGAAAACACTATCGCGAATATTGTGTCGGCGCTCGCGGCGGGTTCATTGTCCAAAGATATTCCCGGCGCCGCTTGGCTCGGAGCCGGCGGAAAAATTGAACGCTCCAAAATAGAGCGTTTAATTTGCGATTTGGATAATAGTCCTTTGCCTTATGTGGAAGGAACTTTAAAGAGGGCTTATTATTCGGATGGATTTTGCGGAGCCATTGAGACGGCGCGAGGCTGTCCTTTTAAATGTAATTTTTGTCCCGTGCCGAATTTTTACGGCAATCCCACCAGATATAAATCCGCTAAGCGCATTTTGGAAGAAATAAGGCAATTAAAAGCGAAAGGCGCCACTGAAATAGCTTTCAATGATGACTCTTTCGGGACGAGGTTGCAGATTGCTCGAGAAGTTTTTGAAACAATGATTCGCGAGAATATGAAACTTCGTTTCGGACTTCAAATTCGCGCCGATATCATCGCGGCCAATCCCGACCTTATTGAGCTGGGGGCCAAGGCCGGTCTGGGTTTGGCTGTAGTCGGTTTTGAGGGTTATACCTTGGCCGTGCAAGCTAAAGCGGATAAAGGCAATTCCGCCGAAATTAATTATGCCGCTTCGCGGATTTTGCGCCGCAATGGAATTTTTGTTTACGGAACACATATATTCGGCGGTCCCGGCACCTCTTGGCGCGACAATTTTATTACTTTTTTAAAAGGAAGATTCAATTCCGATATTTTTAGGATGACGATTTTTACTCCCGTGCCCGGCTCGCCTATTTATAATGAACTTTCCAGCGCGAATTATATTGATGTTAGCAATCCAGGCGATTTTTATGAAGGTAAATATCTTATTCCCAATTCTTTTAATCCTTTTTTGGTGGAGTTTATGTATTTCGGTTTATTGGCTTTGCATTATGCTTTGCCCGACACTTTGTTTAAGGCGCTGTTTCATTCCAATTTGGATTACCGCGTTTTTCATCGGCGGGCGTATAAAGCGGCGTTTCTATTTGTTATCGGACAAATCGCTTCGCGGTTCAGAAAAAAAAGGTATGAAATATGACCAGACGGCCGAAAATTTTATTTGTGAAAAGTCGGAGCATGACTTCAAAGATAAAGGGAACATATGTTTCATTGGGCATTCTTTATATAGCGACATACTTGCGTAAAACTCTTTCGGCGACAGTGCGCATTATTAACACTATGTGGGATGACGATAATCCTCTAAAAACGGTACTCGACGGAACGCGGGAATTTAAGCCCGACGCGCTTGGAATCAGCGCTCTTACAGCGGAAGCCTTTTTGGCTCATAAAATAGCGGCCGCCGTAAAAAGCGAAAACCCCGATTTGCCCGTTATAATGGGCGGTCCTTATCCTTCTTCGGACCCCGAAAGAGCTCTTAGCGATTTAAATGTGGATATTGTCATTATCGGTGAAGGCGAGGAAACATTCAAAGAACTTGCCGGCGTTATTATGAAAGAAGGTCCGCGTTGGAAGGAAGCGAATATATTAAATTCCATTGCCGGTATAGCGTTTCGCGATGGTGAAAATACGCGTATTACGGCTGTCCGTCCGCCGATAAAAGATCTCGATTCTTTGCCCTTTCCCGATTGGGACCTTATAGATTATCATCGTTTTTGGAAACTCGGCAAATGCGGCATGGCGACCATTGGCCACAGTTATTATCTGCCGATTTATACTTCCAGAGGCTGTCCTTATAATTGTATTTATTGCCATCAGATTTTCGGTAAAAAATTTAGAGCCCGTTCTCCCGAGAATGTGGTGGACGAAATAGCTCAAATTATGCGCCGCGGGGTAAATCACATCGAGGTTTTGGACGATATATCCAATTTTGATCAAAAGCGTTTTAATCGCATACTGGAAATAATGCTGGAGCGAAATCTTCATCCCATGATGAGTTTTCCGAACGGCATTCGCGCCGACCTAATGACCGAAGACTCCATTGATTTGCTTAAAAAAGTGGGCACGGGGGAGATATCCATAGCTGTTGAAACCGCTTCCAATCGTTTGCAAAAACTATTGGATAAAAATCTTTCTCTTGAAAGAACATGGAATACCATAGAAATGTTCGCGAAGCGAAAAATATTCACTCGCGGTTTTTTTATGCTTGGTTTTCCCACCGAAACGGAAGAAGAAATTCGTTCAACTATACGATACGCTCATAAATCCAATCTGCATCTCGCTTTGTTTTTTACGCCCAATCCTTTTAAAAACACCAAGCTTTACGATATGTTTACAGATGCCGGAAAAATGCCGTCCGATACGCGCACCATAGATTTTGAATATTTCGGCTCGCCTTTCAATGGCAGTGAAGTATCGGAAAAGACTTATAAGAGGCTCTACTATTGGGCTTATGCTGGATTTCACTTTCATCCGCGCCGCATGTTTCGCATACTTCGCGACAGGCCTTGCAAGGCTGATATTCCGGCGCGAGCTCTGGGATTATTCAGTAATTTAGTTTCATTTCGCCGTCTTAAGGAAAATTGATATGCCTAAAATTCTGATGTTGCAGCCTGTTAGAATCCATAAACGCTGGCCCGTGCCCGAAGACTTTACGGGACTTCTCGGCGCTTCGCCGACTCTCGCTTTCGCGCAATTGCGCGCTAAGCTTAAAAATTACGAAGCGGACTATATGGACGGTTTGGCCAGAGAATATTCGCTCGCGGAGCTTACTCGGCGCGCGAAAGCGGTTGATGCCGTTCTTATAAACGCCCATTCCAGTGTGGGCGCTCTTAACGCGGAAGCGAATGTCAGGCATATTTTAGACAATTGTCCCGGCGTTCCGATAATTATGGGAGGCCATCACGCTACGGTTTATGATTTTCAATGGCTTGGGCGCGGAGCGCATTTTGTCGTGCGCAATGAAGGTGAAGAAACCATCGTTGAATTGCTTGAGGCTATTTTTAAAGGCGGTTCTTATGATGAGATAAAGGGAATTTCATGGCAGGGTCCCGGCAATGAATTCCACCGTAATCCGCCCAGATCCTTGATTAAGAATTTAGATGATTTGCCCATTCCCGATTGGGGCATCTACGACAAAAAACTTTATCACTTGCCTTTGCCCATTAAGGGTTATTCAACTACGGCGGAAACTTCCCGAGGCTGTCCTTATCATTGCAGTTTTTGCGCAGCGAGCGAGATGTGGATGCATAAGCAGAGGTTTAAAAGTCCAGAGAGAGTTTTGGAAGAATTGCGAATTTTAGGCAAGCTGGGTTTTACAAAAATCTGGTTTGCCGATGATAATTTCGGGCAGGATCCCGAGCGCTATGCCCAAATATACGAGGGCATTCTTAGGGAAAATATGAAGTTCAATTTTGTGGTTTTCATTCGTTCCGATAATATCGTGAAATCGCCAGAAGTCATGAGGCTTGCTCATCGCGCGGGCATGCGCGTGGCGCTCGTCGGCATTGAAAGCGCCGTGGACCGCCTTCTTACGGATTGTTCCAAGGTCAGTGAGGCCGAGACCAGCCGGAAAGCGGTTGAGATTTTGCGTGAAATAGGTATTTTCATCGGAGGTTTCCTTATGGTAGGCTACCTCGATGAGAAACAGGATGAAACAGACACCACCTTTCGCGCGGCAAATGAGATGACGGATTATCCCATTATATCCATATTCGAACCGCGATTCGGAACAAAAGATTTTGTTCGCGCCAAAGCCAAATTGGATACGCCGGGCGGCGATATGTTCTATCATAATACCGAACATTTTATTCCGAGTATGGTTCATGTTTTGCCGCAATATAGAGATTTTTATAGGCGTTATTTAACTCATCCCAAACAAATAAATAAGCTTTTATTCGGCACTCCGACGCAAAAAAAGTGTTACCGCACTTTGTATATGAATCTGGCAAAATCAGTCCTGCGCGTTACTCCCGCCATGCTGGCCAATCCATGGGAAATGACACGGGATATATACAAATAGGTTTCATGATAGTGATGTTTGTTATAAAAAAACGATTAACATTTAATGCTATTCTAAAAAATGACAGCTAAGAAAAAATTATCTGAAAAAGTTCTGATTTTGGGCGCCGGTTTAACGGGGCTTAGCGCGGCTTATAAATTAAAAACGCTCGGCTTTAAAAATGTTTTAGTTTTAGAAAAAGAAAAAAGACCGGGGGGGCTGTTAAAAACCGATAGGAAAGAGGGAGGCGCTATAGACCAATTGCCTCATGTTTTTTTCAGCAAGGATAAAACAGTTAAAAGTTTTTTTCTTAAAATGGTCGGAAAAGTTTACAGGCATTCTCATAAACTGGGGGTTTTGTGGAAAAACGGCTATATTGATTATCCTTTTCAAAACAATATACATCAACTGGAAATAGAGGAAAGAAAAAAAATTCTGAAAGGATTGTTTGAAAGAAAGCCGCTTAAAAATTTAAAAGCCGGAAATTTTGAAGATTTCGCCGTAAAAACTTTTGGGAACGAATTAACGGAACTGTTTTTCCGGCCCTATAATGAAAAGCTTTGGCTGACGCCGCTGAAAAAAATGGATTATAAATGGCTCGCGTCAAAAATAAAAATGCAGGAACCCTCTGAACTTGTTGAAAGCGTTTTGGGCGCTGAAAATAAAAAAGATAAAGCCGTGGCGCCTCATGCTGAGTTTATTTATCCAAAGAAAGGCGGCATTCAAACGCTTATTGACGGCTTGATTGCCGAAGTGGGCGCGGATAAAATCAAGCTTGATATTAATATAACCAGGATAGACTCCAAGAAAAAAACGGTTTTCGCGGGAAAAGAAATTTTTCATTACGATAAAATCATTTCCACTTTACCTTTAAATGAAGCGGTTAAACTGTCAGGCATGAAAAAGAATGGAAGCGCTTTAAAACGCTTGAAAGCGACAAAGGTTTTTTGCGTTCAATATGTTCTTAAAAAAATCAATCTTCCCCGGTATCATTGGATATATGTTCCAGGCAAGAAGTTTCCCTTTTATCGCTTAACCAGAGAGGAATTGATAAATCCCAAAGCGTTTAAAAATAAAAAAGTTTTGCTGGTTGAATGCGCCATGGGTAAATCCGATTTTCCAAATGAAAAAACTTTTATTAAGGAAATTACTTCCCATCTCGAAAAGTTAAATATTTTAAAGAGAAAAGACATAGAGCGGATGTGGCATTCCGATCATTTTCCTGCCTATCCCGTTCCGCATTTGAAAGGAGAGAAGGATATTTCTTTTTGTTTGAATGAGCTTTTAAAAAGGGGAATAATTTCCGCGGGCCGATCGGGAGAATGGTTTATAAAAAATATGGACCATAGCATTTTGGCGGGCTTTAAGGCCGCGGGGGAAATTTTAAAAAGATGATTCCGGCGGTGATACTTACGGCGGGGGAAGGTAAACGCCTTGGAAAGATGTCAAAGAACTTTTCCAAGAGTTTGCTGACGGTGGGCGATTCCACTTTACTGGCGGGGCATTTAAATAATTTTCTTGAAATCGGAATTAATGAATTTATTATCGTGGCGGATCCTTTGTCCGAGGATATAGAAAAAGAGGCCCAAAAAGTTCTCAAAAACCGGAAGGCTTCTTTTCGCGTTGTTCATCAGAAAAAAAGATTAGGCATAGGCCACGCGGCTTTGCTTGCCGAAAAATATATCGGCGAGGGAGAATTTATTCTTGTCTTGGGAGATACTTTTTATTCGCCCGGGGATATTTTAGCCGCCATTAAGGAGATAACTTCCGGCTCCGTCGATGCCGTTTTATCGGTGAGAAAAGTTTCCGATGACAAAGAAATACTTAAAGAATGCACCGTTAAGCTTGATGAAAACAATGTTGTTGAAAAAATAGTTGAAAAGCCCGAGCGGGCCTTGAGCATGATGAAGCCTTGCGGAGTTTATTTTTTTAATCATAAGTTTTTTAAACATTTGAAAAAAACTTCGGCATCTTCTTTAAGGGGTGAAATAGAGCTGACTGACGCCATAGATAATTTTGTTCGGGAAGGCGGAATGGTTGTGGCCAGAAATACTTTGAAGTTTGATGTTAATATAAATTATCCAAGGGATATATTGGCCGCCAATTTAGCCTGGCTCGCCCAAAAAAAAATAAAATGTTTTTCTCACGCGAGCGCCGTTATAGGCGAAGACGTTTCGCTTTCTGAAAGCGTTGTGGGCCAAAACAGCCGGATTGGAAAGTTTTCCAAGCTGAGGCGGGTTGTGGTTTTTCCCGGCAGTGAAGTTTCTCCCAATTCAAATTTGGAAAATATTATTGTTCTGCCGGATATGAAAATTCCGGTTTTGCCGGATGAAAATTAAGATGAAAAAAAATATACTTCTTTTCCAGCCTCGAATCGGCGATATGGATATGTTCCGGGATAAGCCGACGCCTCCCATGGGATTATTATGCGCCTGCTCTCTGGCGAGCCAAAAATTTGAAATAAGGCTTCTGGACCAGAGGATAAATAGAGATTGGAAAAAAGTTTTAAAAACTCTCATAGATGATAATACGATAGCTATTGGAATCAGCATTATGACCGGCGGGATGATTAGCCACGCCCTCAAAGCGGCTTCTGAAATAAGGCGTCTTACAAAAGCTCCGCTTATCTGGGGTGGGGTGCATCCGTCTCTTTTGCCGGAGCAAACCGTTTTAAACAAATTCGTGGATTATGTGATTGCCGGAGAGGGAGAAGAAGCCTTTGCCAAACTTGTGGAAAAAATTTCCATAAATGAAAATGCCGATAATATTCCCGGAGTTTGGACCAAGTCAAACGCGCGGATAAAAGAACGCCCTGAGAAACCTTTGCTTGATATGAATAATCTTCCGGGCGTTCCTCATCATTTGGTGGATATGGAAAAATATGTTCAGACATACCGCGGAAAACGAATGTTTTTTTATCAAGCGAGCAGAGGTTGTCCGTGCCGGTGCTCCTATTGTTATAACAAGGTGTTTAATTTGGGGCTTTTGCGTTCGGCCGATATTGAAAAAGTTTTGCGGGATTTAAAACAATTGAAGGATAAATACGAGTTTTCTCTGGTGTATTTTTTGGATGACAATTTTCTTATAGACAAAAAGCGGGCTTTAACTATTTTAAGGGGACTTAAAGAGCTGGGTTTGGGGAGCGTTCTTCAAGGGGTGGATATAGAGAGTTTGAATCGTTTGTCGGATGAAGAATTGGATTTTTTGGAGGCTTCGGGAGTTGAAAGAATCGCGATAGGGGTTGAATCCGGCTCAAACAGAATCAGAAATAATATTTTGAAAAAAGAAGGAAGCGTGGAGCTGGCGAGGCGCCAGCTGATTCGTTTTAAAAACAGAAAAATTATCGTTTTATTTTCTTTGATGATAGGCTTGCCTTCTGAAACCGCCGATGAAATAAAAGAAACTGTTAAATTCGGCTTGGATATTTTAAAAATGGGGCCTAATTTCAGGATACCTCAGTTTTATATATTTTCTCCCTATCCCGGAACGCTTTTGTTTGAGGAGTTGAAACGCGAAGGCGTAAGTTTTCCGTCAAAGCTTGAGGCTTGGGGAAAATATGAATGGGATTATTCGCATATGCATGAAAAAAATCCCGGCATTAAGGATTTTTTGGAGAGAGTGGGTTTTTTAAGCAAGTTTTTGGATTCGAAATTCGGTGATTATGGTTCCGGTAAAATTCTGAAAATTATCTATGATTTTTATCGTCCCATAGCTTGGTTTAGATTGAGCCGCGGTTTAATGAAGCCTTTGCCTGAGAAGTTTTTTTACAGCCTATTAAAAAAAATATTCGCCTAAAATTATGTATAGGAATTTCAAGGTTTAGCCACAAAAAGCGCAAAAAGCGCAAAACAAATCTCCCCCGGCCCCTCTTTGACAAAGAGGGGAGAAAGAATAAAAGTTCTTCCCCCTTTTGCAAAGGGGGCTAGGGGGATTTTGGCAGGATAAAGAAAAGTTTAGACCGAAGGTCGGCTAACTTGTCGTATAGGAATTTCAAAGCTATGCTGGGTGCCGTTTTAAAGAGCTATGCTCCTCAGACGGCCAAAGTAGGCGCAAAAGGAAGGGACACATATACGAATTAAACGCAGAGTTCACAGAGAACATAAAAGCGCAGAGAACGCGAAGGAAGAATAAAAAATAGGAAAAATCTGTAAAAATCCGCGTCTGTTCGCCACAGTATATTGGCGGGGCAAAAGTTGTTTGGTCGTCCGCATAGCTACCGACACCTTATGAAGCATAGCTTCGTTAATTGTAGTTTGGGTTTGAGTTTTTAACTCTGCGGACTCTCTGTAAAAAGCTCTGCGTTCTCTGCGTTAAAAAAAGTCGCTACCAAAGGCAGCCTAATTATTAGGGCTGTTGAAAGAAATATTTTTTCCTAAAATATTTAAAAATCGTTTTTAATATTTCAAATAAATACGGCAACGGAGATAGGCTGGAAAATTGGGTTCCGTAATGAGCTGTTATGGGCAACTGCGCTACGCGAAGTTTTAGTTTTCCCGCGCAAAGCAGCATTTCGCCGTCAAAATGAAATTTATCCGTAAGGGTTTCAAATTTTATGGCCCGCAAAGCTTTTAAAGAATATGCCATATATCCCGAATGGTATTCGGCGAAATTTAAATTAAAGATTTTATTTTCAATGAAGGTTATAAGGCGGCTTGCGAAATATCGGAGTTTGGGCATGCCCTCGCTTAAGGCTTTTCCTGAAATAAGTTTGGAGCCCATTGAAACATCCGCTTTTCCCGTCATCAGAGGCTTGATTATCCGCGCCATTTCTTCGGGGGCGTATTGTCCGTCGGCATGAAGCAAAACAGAGAATTTACAGCCTGATGAAAGAGACTCTTTTAAGCCGGTTTTCTGGGCGGCTCCATAGCCTTTATTGGATTTGTGATTGAGCACGATAAAATTTAATTGTAGCTCTTTCCCGGCTTTTTCGGCTTCAATTGAGGTGTTGTCACTGCTTCCGTCGTTTATTATTACTATAATTGATGGAGGCAATTCCTTTAAGTGACGATTAAGCCTTGAAAGAGTTTGAAAAATGGTCTTTTCCGCGTTAAAGGCGGGAATGATTATGGCAAGTTGGGGTTCATTTGAAAACATGGGATTTGAGTTTAACTGAAATATCAAAAATATGAATATGTCAAAATTATTTACAAGTAAAAGCAAAAATTATGAGCTGTTTTTGGTTCTTGTTCCCGCTATTTTTTCCTGCTTGCAATTATACTATATTCAGAATATCTATCTTTATTTCTACATTTTAAGTGAAACAAGGTCGGCCAAGCTGGTTTTTTTGGCGGTAATTCCTTTGCTTATTTCGGAATTTTTGGCGACAAAATTTTGGGAAGCCTCAAAATACGGTTGGACCAATCGGGTTAAGGCGGCTTTTTTTGCCCGTTGCGTTATTTTATTCGGCGCGGGGCTGATTTTTTTCTGGTATCCGGTCAAAATGAAAGATTCGGCCGGTTTAATAGCGCCTTTGATTTGGAGATGGGTTGATGTTGTCAGGATTTCATGGGAGGCCAGTATTTTCCCCGCCTCTTTTTTTCTCATTTTTATTCTATTTTTTTATTATCAATTTACAGTGAAGAGACGCCTTTTTAGATTTGTTTCCACTTTGTTTATTCCCTTTGTTGCAACGGTTTTGCTTTTTTCGCTTTTATATTTTAATCCGACAAGTTTTTTTAGAACATGGAATTTAAAAAGGCCGAGCGAGGTTGAAAGCGTTTTTCCAAAAGAAAATTCGGATTTTAAAAATAAATTTTTGCCTCAAGGAGATTTTTTTCCGCATGACTTGTATGTTGAGAAAAACGACGCGTGGGCCATGTTTTCAAACGGGCCGACTTTCAGAAGCGCCAAAGATGAAGATAAGCTTAGTTTCTTATGGATAAATTTAAAAAATTTGGAATTCCAAGCTTTTTTGGGAGGGCAGATTCGCAGGTTTTATTCCGAATGTTCCGATAAATTTTATTTTTCTCCCTGGCATAAAAGCGTTTTATTTGAATACGCGCCCGGAAGCAAAACTTTTAAAAATATAGATTTGCCGGGAGAGGTGGCCGGAGAAAAAGTAAAAGAGCTTTTTTCCGTTTATCACGATTGCCAAAATAAAAAAGTTTATGTCGCGAACAATATAAATCCGGCTTTATTTGTTTTAAGCAGTTTGGATAATAAGCTGGAAAAAAGCCTGTCATTGGTTGGGAAAAACGGCATCAGGCAAGGTTCTCATATCTTTGCGGTTAAGCGAAATCCATTTAGGAAAACGATAATTTTATCAATGTATCCGAAATATTCCTTGATTGAGCTTGATGAAAAAACCCTTGCTTTTAAAAATAAAATGGGAGTCATACAGCATAGATGCGCGTATTTTGATGTGGTTGTGTCTTCCGACGGCAAGTATTTATACGCTCCGGCCATATTTAGAAAACAAATAATGAAATTTAACGCTGAAACCTTTGAGTTGGTTAAAAAAATTAAATCCGAGCCCCATTGCCGGAAATTGGTTTTTTCAAAGGACGGCAGATGGCTTTTTGCGGTTTCATATTTAACGGGAAAAGTTTTAATATATGATGTCGAATCCGATTCTATGCTGACTTCTTTTTATGTTACTCCCAGAGCTGAAACATTGTATGCTACCGACAAATATCTTTATATAGCGGGAGCGGAAGGCTTATTCAGAATTTCAAATGAAGCCTTGAATTTTATGGTTCAAAATAATGCGAAGTCTTAGTATTTCGTTAATAGGGCATATGGATTTGGAAATTAAAATTTATAGAGCGATAACGGTTTGACGAAAGGGTTTAAAAAATATATAAAATAGGAAACAATGGGCGCGATTTCCATTAAAAAATATCGGCGGCGGAAAACAACTAAGGAGAATCAATAATGAAAACAATGCTTAGAGGCAAAGATTGGATAGAGACCGTAAACTGGTCAAAAGAAGAACTGGAAACCGTTTTAGATGTTGCCAAATATCTTAAGATGAAATTCTCTCTTGGCGAAGCGCATAGAATCCTTCAAGATAAAACTTTATTCATGATGTTTTTTGAACAATCCACAAGAACCAGAAATTCAACCGAAGCCGCTATGACTCAGCTTGGCGGACATGCCCATGATTTGACTCCTGATAAAATGCAGATATCTCATGGAGAGACGCCCAAAGATACGGGCAAAGTGCTTTCAAGATACGGCCACGGCATAGCCATAAGAAATTGTTTTTACGGCGTTGGAAACAAATATATAAGAGAGGTTGCCAAGGAAGCTGATATTCCCGTTAGCAATCTTCAATGCGATGTTGATCATCCCTGTCAAACAATAGCGGATTTAATGACCATAAGGGAAAAATTCGGAACAAACCTCAAAGGCATGAAATTTGTTATTTCTTGGACTTATGCTCCCGCTTATGCGCGGCCTCTTTCCGTTCCTCAGGGTCTGGTAACCTTAATGCCGAGATTCGGCATGGATGTTGTGCTTGCCCATCCGAAAGAATTTAAGCTTATGCCCAAAACCATAGCGGACGCGGAAAAATATGCCAGAGAATCCGGTTCAAAGTTTGAAATTGTCAACGATATGGATGAAGCTTTCAAAGACGCCATAGTGCTTTATCCCAAATCATGGGGCTGTCATCAATTTCTTGATGAACAAAAAATTCCCGAGAAAGAAAGACAGGCGCAGGGTATGGAATATTTGAATAAATACAAATCCTGGGTTTGCACTGAAAAAAGAATGAAACTTGCTGATAAGAAATCCGTCTATATGCATCCCCTTCCGGCCGATAGAGGCGCCGAGGTTGAAGACGCGGTAATTGACGGCCCGCAAAGCATTGTTTTTGATCAGGCGGAAAACAGGCTGCATACCGTAAAATCAATACTCGCTCTTACAATGGGCGGCAGACCATAAAAATAGCGCGGCAGCGCGGCAGTACTTTGTGTTAAAAAAAAATAAAGGAAAATTTAAAATGAAAAGAATCAGAATATTCGCTTTTGGCGGAAATGAAGTTTCCCCGTCAGGCCTTAAAGATGAAAATGGAAAAACCATAAATCCCGATATCGCGATGCAATGGCAAAGAACAAAAAAAACTTGCGAATTTGTGGCTGATATAATGAAGGAGCATCCCCAAGACACTTATATCATCACTCACGGCAATGGTCCGCAAGTTGGAAATGTTCTTTTGAGAGCGGAATATTCAAGGCCTATTTTGCCGTCATTACCGCTTGATGTATGCGGCGCCGATACTCAGGGAGCAATGGGCTATATGATGGCTCAGCTTCTGACAAATGAACTTAAATTGCGGGGAATTGATAAAGTGGCGGCTGAAACGGTTACACAGGTTTTGGTCAATGCCGATGATCCGGATTTTAAAAATCCTTCAAAGTTTGTCGGTTCTTCTTATACCAAGGATGAGGCGGAAAGAAGAAAAGAGCAGAATGGTTGGGATGTTAAATTGTATAAGAAAGATGACGAAGGCAATGAAATTTGGCGCAGAGTTGTGCCTTCCCCCGTTCCCAAAACCATTATTGAAATAGATATTATAGATAAGAGCATAGAAGCCGGATTTATCCCCATTTGCGTTGGCGGTGGTGGAGTTCCCGTAGTTGAAATAAAACCCGAGGACGGGGTTTATAATGCCAACTATGGCATTGGCTATAAATCCGAAAGCGATATAAAATTACTTAAGGGCGTTGAAGCCGTTATAGACAAAGATTTGGCCTCGGCCTTGCTTGGAAAATTGCTTTTGGAAAAGGCGAAGGCTAAAGGGGAAGAGATTGAAATTTCACTTACGATATTTACCGGTGAAGACGGCGCGAAATTAAATTATCAAAAACCCGATCAAGTGGATTTAAGAAAATTAACTTTAGCTGAACTTGAAAAGATTCATTTTTCAAATCCTTGTCCTTTTCCCGCGGGAAGCATGGGACCCAAAATAAAAGCGATTATAGAGTTTTTGCGGTTTGGCGGCAATATCGCTTATATAACAAAAACCGATTTATTTGAGGAAACTCTTAAAGGCCGAGCCGGCACTACGGTTACCCAAAAGGCGTAAACCATTTTGAGCCGCCGGTTGCCGGTCACCGGTATGAGTGAGCCTTTTGTCCTAATTTAGCGTAACAGCTTGCCCGCCAATGCAGTAGTGGAGGGGAATTTCAAAGTTTAAAGCAACCACGAAAGTGTGAAAATTGAGAAGACACGAAAAACGGCGAAAAAAATAAAATATATTTCGGTCGTTCACATAGTTACCGACACTTTATGAAACATAGTTTCGTTCTTCGTGCTTTCAGCCTTTCGTGCCTTCGTGGTAATGTTTTATAAAGAGCTCCCGCCAAAGGCGGGCTAATTTAAAAGAATGCAATACAAAATAAAAAATTGTGAAATCATCTTGAATACCGATTGTAATGCGAGGTGTTCTTTTTGTTATCAGCCCGATATGGAAACGACGGAAGCGTCATATCGAATGCCTTTTAAGGCAGCGGCGAAAGCGCTTTATGACGGAAGAAAAAGAGGCGCGCAAGTGGCGTATTTTATAGGCGGCGAGATAACGCTTCATCCGGAACTTCCCAAAATAATAGCCTTTGCCAAAAAAGTCGGATATCCGTATATTCAGGTTATGAGTAATGCTTTAAAGCTCGCCGATTTCGCCTATACCAAAAGCTTAATCGACGCGGGCGCGAATTTATTTAAAATTTCATTGCATGGCTATAACGCGAAGATACATGATGATTTGGTAGGCGTGCCGGGCGCTTACGCGAAAATTATTAAAGCTTTTGAGCATATTGAAAAACTGGGCGCTGAAACAACAATCAACTATACGATGAATAAACATAATTATCAAACCGTTCATAAATTTGCCGAGCTTATAACGGAGAAATTTAAAATAGAGGATTTTAATATTATCTTTCCGCATTATACCGGCATGATGAAAGATAATGCCAAAATACTTAAAGTGAGCGTGAATCAGGCCGAGCCTTATTTAAAAAAGATGTTAAAAGTTTTGGAAAAATCAAAGGCAAAAGTGGAAAATGCCATACTCATTAATTTTTGTCCTTGCAATCTGCCTGAGGCGACTCATCTGATGACCGAATGGGAAAGACCGGATTCCGTTTTGGAAGATGAACCGATGTATCATCTTGAAGGTTATACGGAAAGAATTTATCAGATGAAAGAAGAGTTAAGAACAAAAAACAAAAGTTGCGCGAAATGTATTTATGATAAAAGATGTATGGGTTTTGAAAAGTGGTATGTGGATATTTTTGGTTCAAGAGAATTTAAGCCTGTGATTAAGCGCGTTAAACCCGTTAATGTTCGGCCCACTTACAGAAAAATAAAAAATTTGAAAAGCATGAAAGTTTCATAAAAAGTATAATTGTAAGCATATAATTAGCTTAAAGGAGTTTTAAAGTGAGAAAGATAAAGACGGTTCAATGTATACAATGCGGGAAAGACCACGATTTTGATGATTTGGATATGGATTGCACTTCCTGCGGCGGCAATTTACATGTTATTTATGACTATAAACTTATAAAAAAGAGACTCACTTATGAAGAGTTGGAAGAAAATCCCGATAGGAGCATTTGGCGTTATATGGATCTCCTTCCTCTATCCAGTAATAAGCATTTGCCTTTGCCCAGTATAGGTTTCACGCCTCTTTATAAAGCGGAGAAATTGGGCCATGATATCGGTGTTCCCGAATTATATGTAAAGGATGAGGGAAGAAATCCGAGCGCTTCTTTTAAAGACAGAGCGAGCGCGATTGTTGTTGCCAGGGCCATGGAGTTAAAAGAAAAAATTATTACAACCGCATCCACCGGCAACGCGGCTTCTTCGCTCGCGTGTTTAACGGCCGGCACAAATTTGAAAACCATAATTTTTGTTCCTGAAACGGCTCCCGCTCCAAAAATAGCGCAATTGCTTGTTTTTGGCGCTACTGTAATTACGGTCAAAGGAACTTATGATGACGCTTTTGAGCTTTCCGTGCAGGCTTCTCAGGAATATGGCTGGTATAATAGAAGCACCGGTTATAATCCTTTGACGAGAGAGGGGAAAAAAACTTGTTCGTATGAAATATGCGAACAAATGCATTGGGAATCTCCCGAGAAAGTTATAGTTCCGGTCGGCGATGGAAATATTATAAGCGGTTTATGGAAAGGTTTTATTGATTTTCATAAACTTGGAATAATCGAAAAATTGCCTCAAATGATAGCTGTTCAAGCCGAGAATAGCAATGCGATTAAAAAAGCTTTTGACAGCGGCGGAGATATTGAGCCGGTAAGCGGCAACACCATAGCGGACAGCATATCCGTTCGCATGCCCAAAGATGGCATGTCGGCGCTTATGGCTATAAAAGATTCGGGAGGTTTTGCCGTTTCGGTTTCCGATGATGAGATATTAAAAGCTATTCCCGAGCTTGCCAGAGCTACCGGTGTTTTTGCTGAGCCAGCGGGCGCGGCCGGTCTTGCAGGCTTAAAAAAGGCGATTAAAGAAGGCAAAGTTGATGACGGCGATTCCGTAGTTTTAATCGCGACAGGCAATGGCCTGAAAGATATTAAAAGCGCCGTAAAAGCCACCGGCAAGCCTTTCTGCATAAATCCCGATATAAACGAATTAAAGAGCCTTGTTGATTCAGGAAAAATATGAAGCTTGCCCAGCTTAAAAGGCTGGGCAAGCGGAATCCTCCGCTCTTCCAGTCCTCTTCGTTGCCCGGTGTTCTGTTTTTTTGTTTATTAATTTCCATATAGGTCCTATGACCCATTGTCAAATAGTACCTTAGGTTCTTGACATTAGGTTTATCTGTGCTAGGATATAAGCATAGTTCACTATATCCTTACAAAAGACTTGAAGTAAAGCGGAGGTAGCGTTATGAAAAAGATATTAGCTTTATTATTGTGTTTCGCGTTTGCCGGAGCGGCCGGAGCGGAAACGGCTAATTTTGACCAAGGTCTCAAGGGTAGCAATATTTTAAAGGATAGTCAGAATAAATCATACGCGTTTCCCAATTCTATCATTCCTTTTGACAGCAGTGACGGTTATACGGAAGATTGCGCGAGATTTAGTTTTCGCCCTTCAGATGCTTTATTGTCAAAGGAAGTAAAATTGCGCAGTGAAGAACATTCACAAGACTGTTATATTGTCAATGAAAAGGGGCCGAACGGCACTGTCATTCCCATGGAGATTTGCGATGATACTTATGGAGAGGTATGGAATAAAACCGTGCGAATGGAAATAATGGACAGGGAACTTTTTCCTTGGGAGGATGAGACTTTTAATATTTGTCTCAATGGTCCGGGGCTGACAATGCACTTTACTCAAGCGTCATACAAATATGATGTTAAGCAAACCGAACAGGACGGGAAAGCTTTCTTTGTCTTAACGCCTAAAGAGAAAAAAGTATTGCGTCCCGATAAAAACGGAATTAATTTTATTGATTTGAAATATAATCAGGATTCAGGTGCGTATGTGCTTACGCTTAAGGATTCATGGGCAAAAGAATATGCCGGTGAAAGAGTTTTGCTTAAAGCGGATCTTTATCACGATAAGACTTTATGGGGTGATTCTCATGAAGGCGCGGGTGAAGTTACGCTTAATATAGCCGGTGAATATGAGGTTCTTATCCCCGCCAATGAGGTTAAGAAAGCTTATGTGAAATGGGGTTTTAAGAGAATAGGTAAAATTTCCATAAGGGAGTTTATTGACAAAGGTGAAACGCCCAGAGTTGAAAAGTAGTTTTTTACGGCGGAAAACAGTTCTCAAACCCCGCGGATATTGTTCCGCGGGGCTTTTTTATTTCATTCTTGATCTCAATCAATAGGTCTTATGTCCCATTGATAAATAGGGCTTTACGTTCTTATGGGGTTGCGTTTGACTATGGTAAAATATAATTGGATTAGATGCGTTTTTAAAGATTTTAAAAGACAGAGGTGATATTATGAGAAAAGTATTGGCGTTGTTATTGTGTTTTGCTTTTACCGGCATAGCCGGAGCTACTGAATTTAATTTTGACCAAGGCATAGATACTAAAGAAATTGTGGAAGGGCGTTATGATTATGGATATGATTATATGCCGGATGTTCATATGTCGCGAGGTCATTCAAGGTATACGGAGGATTGCGCGAGGTTCACTTTTGGAGTGAATAATAATGAAATAATGTCTGAAAAAGTGCGGCTTTATAGTGATGAATATATTGAGGAGTGTTGGTATGTTCCGGTATCGGATCCTGGCGGCGTAGTTAATATGGTTAGGCGCTGTCATGAGAGGAGAGGACAAAGTTGGAGCAGAACGGTTCAGTTGAATATAAAGCCGAGAATTCTGTTTCCGTGGGAAAAAGAAACTTTTAATGTTTGTCTAAAGGGTCCGCATATGGATATTTACTTTATCGATACGGCGTATAAATATCATTTTAGAAAGATAACCGATCATGAAACTCTTTTTGAATTAACGCCTGAATATAAGAAAGCCAAGGATCCGGATTTAAACGGTATTCAGTTTATTGATTTTAAGTATGATGAAAGGAGTGAAAGATATACCCTTAAGGTTGAGGATATCTGGGCAAAAGAATATGCCGGCGAAAAAATATTTTTTAAAATTGAGCTTCGCAGAGATATTCCCTATTGGTTTGATGCGAGCAAGGGAGAAAAGGAAATTACATTTGACACAAACGGCGAATATGAAATTTCTTTTTTTGAAAATGAACTTATAAAGGGAAGATTTGATAAAGATATTCAATTGCTTAAAGGACCTAAAAAATTCTTTCTCAAGTGGGGTTTTAAAAGAATTGGCAAGATATCCACGGATAAGTTTATGAAGAAAGGTGAAACGCCCAGAGTTGAAAAGTAGTTTTTTACGCTGGAAAATAGTTTTCAGGCCCCGCGGATATTGCTCCGCGGGGTTTTTTTATTTCCGTTTAATTCCGGCGCGCAATTTAAGTAGGTCTTTTGGCCTATCTTCAAATAGGGCTTTAGTCACTGGTATTTGAATTATCGGATTTATTAAAATTAATTACTCAATTAAAAACATCAATAAATGGGAGGTAGTAAATGAAGAAAGTATTAGCGATTGTAATCTGTTTGGGTTTTACATCTTATGCCGCGGCGGAAATTGATTTTGACCGGGCGATAGATATAGAGGAAGCTATAGAAAGCTCTTCCGAGCATTCTTTTGATATTCCAAATGTCAGGTGGGATGGGGATTCATGGTATACGGAACAGTATTATGAGTACCTTGTTTATTCTCTCGACACTGATTGTACATTTGAAAAAACAAGGTTTTTTAGTCAGGAATGGATTCAGAATTGTTATACCGATTATGCTTTTGATACCGGCACGCATTGTTCGGACATTCGCGGAAGGTCTTGGAGTCTGAATGGTCAATTAATTATAAAGCAGAGAGAACTGTATCCATGGGAAAAGGAAACTTTTCATATATATATTCATGGCCCAAAATTGGATTTGCGGCTTATTGACACGGTGTATAAATATAGTATTGAGAGGGTGGAAGGCGGTGGAGAAACTATTTTCACTTTAACTCCCAAATCGCGGGAGGCCGGTAAACCTGATATGTACGGAATTGAAATTGTTCATTTTGCATATAGCAAAGAGGCCAAGAAGTATGTTTTAAAGCTTAAGGATGTGTGGGCAAAAGACTATGCCGGCGAAAAAATTGAAATATACGCGGAGCTTTGGAAGGATGCTTTTTTGTGGCCTGATTCCGCTAAGGAAACGAAAAGAATTGAATTTGAAGTGAGTGATAATTATGAGATTTTTTTTGATAATAATGAAATTGATAAAGCCTATGTTAAGTGGGGTTTTACGAGAATAGGTAAAGTTTCCACAGAGGATTATATGAATAGAGGTGAAACATACAAAGTCTCAAAATAGCAGTGTGAAACAATGTATTATAAATTTGTTTAAAGGGCCCCGTGAAATTTATTTCACGGGGCTTTTTATTATCGTTTTTTAATCGCTCCCTCCATTAAGGTGTTGGCGGGTCCGTTTAAGTTGCAATGGCGGAAAACTCTAAGTTCTCCAGACACATATATTGCTATAATGAGTGTGTAACCACCATTTAATCGCAAGGAGTTCCAATATGTCGGAAATAAAAATAAATTCAAGTGTTTTAGAAAAAACCATAGGCCGCGCTCGTGAAAAAAATATTATTTTACCCACTTTCTCCCAACAGAAAAATCCCGAACTCGTGCCTCAAAGTATAAAAGAAGAACTTAAAGACATCGGTCTTTGGGATATCAATTCAAGAAATCTTTTCAGAATTACATGGAAAAATAATCCGAAAGAAGCAGGCGGCGACGGTCTTTTCGGCGAGGCTAATTTTGTGGAATTGCCGCGAGAAATTACGGGCATTAAAGCCAGAGTGATAGGGCTTGTCGGAAAATATTTCCCCACGGGTTCGCATAAAGTGGGCGCGGCTTATGGCTGTTTGGCGCCCAGGCTTGTTACGGGAGAATTCGATCCCACAAGCCAAAAAGCCGTTTGGCCGTCCACCGGCAACTATTGCAGAGGGGGCGCTTTTGACAGTGTTCTCTTAGGCTGCACCTCCATTGCCATACTTCCTGAGGGCATGAGCAGGGAGCGTTTTGATTGGCTTGAGGAAGTTGGTTCGGAAGTTATAGGCACTCCCGGAACTGAGTCAAATGTGAAAGAGATTTATGATAAGTGCTGGGAGTTGAGAAGAACCAGAAAAGATATTGTTATTTTCAATCAATTTGATGAATTCGGCAATTCAATATGGCATTATCATATGACGGGCTCCGCCTTGGAAGAAATTTATGATAAAGTAAAAACTCCAAAAAGTAGATTCGCGGCTTATTGTTCGGCCACAGGTTCTGCGGGAACAATCGCCGCGGGTGATTATTTGCGAAAAAAACATCCGCTTATGAAAGTTGTGGCTTCCGAAGCTTTGCAATGTCCCACCATACTTTTAAACGGTTTTGGCGAACATAGAATAGAGGGCATAGGAGATAAGCATATTCCTTGGGTTCACAATGTTAGAAATACGGATGTGGTGACAGCCATTGATGATGAGGACTGTATTAGGTTGATGCGGCTTTTCAATGAGCCGGAAGGTCAGAAAACTTTACTTGAAAAGGGTATTAAAAAAGAAACAATTGAAAAACTTCAGCTTTTGGGCATTTCAAGCATTTCCAATATGTTGAGCGCTATTAAAACCGCTAAATATTTCGAATATGGCGAAGATGATATTGTTTTTACCGTATTTACCGATTCAATGGAGCTTTATCAATCAAGATTGAAAGAGGTGCATGATGCGAAAGGAGCTTATAGGCGAGATAATGCTTTGATTGATTTTGAAGGCTGTATTGAAAAATGTGCCATTGACAATATGAAAGAGCTTTCTTACTATTATAGAAAAGCCGTTCATAATTTAAAATATTTTACTTGGGTTGAGCAACAGGCCAAAGATTCCGTTGATTTAAAAGAGATGTGGAGCCCGGAATTCTGGGATAAAAAATTCTCAAGTATTAATGAATGGGATAAGCTTATAGAAGAGTTTAATGAAAAAGTGGGATTGCTAAAATAGAGACAAGAGATATGAAGAAGGTTAGTTTTTTTAACTGGTGACTTGCAACCGGTAACTTGTGACTATTTTTTACAGGGTAAAAATATTATGGCTATAAAAGGAAAATTTCGCATTACTTGTCCGTCTTGCGACCATGAATTTGAAGTTGATTTTTGGACTGTCGTAAGAGGTGACAGAGATTTGAAGCTTAAAGAGATGCTTCTTGAAGGCGAGTTTGATATGTTTATGTGTCCTTTGTGTAAAAAAGTTTTTCTTAAAGAAGAAACTTTTATCTATCATGACCGGAAAATGGATTTGTTTATTTTTGTTTTGCCTTCGGCATATATCGCGGAAAAGGACAAATGGATAAAGAAAATGGAAGATGATTATGTTTTGGTTAAAAAGACAATGAATAATGAATTTTCCGGCAAGCCGTTAATTTTATTTGGCAGTAACGCGCTTAGAGATTTGCTTCTGCGCGACAGAGATATTGAGGAAGAAACGGAAGTTCTTCAATTTATGGCGGATGACTTAAAAATAAAAACCAAGCCGATAAAAGCGGGGTTTGCCAGAGAGCGTGATTTTCCTTTTATTATTCCCTATGGGGGAGATGAAATTAATCATACAAATATCTTAAAGGCCGTTAAAAAAATTCATGCCGCCAATAAATCCCTGCCGAGGCTTAATAAATTTATGGAATTTCTCGCGTTGAAAGAAAGCAAAAAAATAAATTTTCTTAAAAATGAAAATGTTCCCGCTCAATAATAATAAAATTATAGAAGAGATAGCTCTTTTTTGCCTTAAAAATAATATTAAAATTTATGCGGTAGGCGGATATGTCAGAGACGCTCTTTTGGGTATTGAAAGTAAGGACATTGATTTGCTTTTTGGTTCGGATATAGAAAAAGTCGCGGCTCATATTAAGCGCAAATATAAGGCTAAAATTGAATATTTTAAACCATTTTTAACTTATCGCTGTTTTTTTAATAATAATACAAGAATTGATTTGGCCCGGTTTAGAAGCGAGAAATATTCAGGCTCGGCGGTTTTGCCCGCGGTTATAAAAGCCGGGTCCATCAAGGAAGATTTAAAAAGAAGAGATTTTTCCATTAATGCTTTGGGTATGAATGTGCGGCCTGATGGAGCGAATGAAATTATTGATTTATTTGGCGGACGGAAAGATATCAAAGACGGCAGAGTTAAAATTCTTCATAATAAAAGTTTTATTGATGATCCTACAAGAATTTTTAGAGCGGCCAAGTTTTGCGCCAGATTTAACTGGCGGCCCGACGCTTTAACTCTAAATCTTATAAAGCGGGCGGTTAAAAAAGATTTGCCGGCTTTATTATCGCGAGAAAGAATAAAGAATGAATTGTTTAGAATCCTTGAAGAAAAAAATCCCGAAGCGGTTTTTGTCTTGCTTGAAGATTGGGATATGCTCAAATATATTCATAGAGAATTTAGAGTTTTTAAGAATATAAAAGTTTTGTCTGACCCTGAAAAAAAACTTGCCCTTATGGCATGTAAAATGAAAACGAGCGGTTTGGGTTTTTTGAAGGGCCTTGAATTAAATAGAGACTCATTCCGTAGATTGAAAGAAGTTGTTTTAATAAATAATCTGAAGGAAGCTCCAAAAAAATCTATTGATGAATTTGAGAAATCCATAT
>DAOWCC010000012.1 GCA_030639665.1 Elusimicrobiota bacterium
GATGTACAATTTTTTCCTTAAAAGAGGAGAACTCTATATCATCGAGATTAAGGATAAAAAGGAACACTGGAAAGCGGTAGGCGACGCGGCACTTACGCCCGATACGGTCCCGATTGCAATCGGATTGCCGGAATATCGTAACCGGGGATACGGAAAGCGAGCGCTCAAACTCATCATTACGCGGGCCAAACAATTGGGTTGGAATAAACTCAGGACCAAGGGAATCTGGACCAATAATCCGCGCTCTCGCAAAACCTTTGAATCAGTGGGGTTCAAGTTGGTTAAAACCGGTCCGGATAATGAAAACCGGGAAAGCTGGTTTCACGAATTAGAGCTGTAAGCGGAAAGATAATCCACTCTAACGACCTTAATTACTCAAAACAATATATCAAATTGTATCAGGGTTTTCCTTATGAGAGGGCAATTCGGCTGTACCTTGATTAGGGTTGGGCGGGATATTTTCTTTTTTAAAAATATAAAACGGAGCGTTAAATGAAGCGGCGATTATACTTGCCAGCAAGACCGTTCGGAGGCCGACTTGTACATTCAGGAGGCCGAGAGACGGAAGGGCGACCTCTAGAAGACCCTGGTCTTGAGGGTAAGTATAATTGACGCTTACTCCTACCTACCAAACGCTCCGTTTTATATTTTTATGCGCTTGTCTATTACTCTTTTGATTTTCCCCGTTCTCAACACTTTTTCAATAAAGCCAGGTCCGAGCAATTCTATTTTAGGAGCGTCAAGCCATTTAAGATTAACGCTTTCTTTAAGGTCTTCGCAGTTTTTATAAACTTCTTGTCTCAGCTTTTTGGAAATCTTATCAGCCTGTTTCAAATCTTTCTTATTTTTAACTTCAACCGCTATAGTCAGAATATCCTTATGCCCTTTTTTATCCATCAGCAATTGAAAATTAAAACTGAGCTCTTTTATTTTTCCAACGGCGTTTTGAATATCGGAGACAAAAAGATGCGCTCCTCCGACATGAATCCTGTCATCGGAACGGCCCAAAACCTCAAACAAAGGCTCGCGGCGGCCACAGGCGCAGGGCTTTAAAATCCATCGCCCCAAATCACCAAGGCGGAATCTTATTATGGGCATATGCCTTTTGGTTAAACTTGTGATGACAAGCTCGCCTATCTCTCCCGGTTTAACGGGCTTGAGAGTTTCAGGGTCCACAAATTCCATATATTGGCTATTATCAAATATATGATGAAGGCCTTTTGAACATGATTGGCATTGAAAACCAATCACGCCCGCGTCGGCTGTCGCGAAACCCGCGGATTTGACTTCAACGCCGGGAAATATCTTTTGAAAAAACTTAATCATCTCATCGCCGACATATTCGCCGCCATAAAAAATCTTTTTTATATTCAGCTTAAACCGGCTTTTATTTTCATTCGCGTATTCGGCCAATTTAACAAGAAAAGACGGCAAACCTATAACCGCGGTTACCTTAAAATCCTGCAGATATTTGACTATATTTTCTATGGGCAGACTGCTGCCGACGGGAACAGATATCGCTTTTGTATAAGCTATGGCTTTTTCAACTGAAATCCAGCTGGACCATAAATTCCCGGCTATAAATAAATTGGCTATAACATCATCGCCGTTTAAGCCTCCCGCTTCCATGGTATAAGCCAATGACTTAACCGTATGGTCGTATTCACGGGAATCATAAAAAATATATTTGGGACTTCCCGTCGAGCCGCCGCTGGCAAAATAAACGCCTCTCTGAACTTTGCTTGTCATCATAGCGGAGCTGTCGGGAGGAGTATTATCGTAAATATGGTTTTTTTCAAGAAAAGGCAATGCTCGAAAATCTTCCAGCGTTCTTATCTCACCGATATTTTTAAAGTGCTTTTTATAGAAAGGGCTTTCCTTTTTTACAAATCTAATCAATTCGCTTATTCTTTCAAGCTGTGAAGGTTTGCCCTCTATGCCTATCCAATTTATCAAACTCATCATGGGATAAATGCCGTCATGAGGAGACCCTGTCACGCCTTCAAGCATACTGCCGAGCTTAACCACCCGCGCTATTCCTATATCATGAAAAGCGTCAACAACTTCTTTTCTATCGCAAAGATGTCCGCCGACTCCGATGGTTTGTATATAGCCCGAATATTTCTTAACGCTTTTTTTAATATCATCCAATGAAGAAACTATCTTAAAATACATCACTCTGTTAAGCGGTGAAATTTTATACTCGGATGATTTTTCATAAATAACGGTCCAGTCGGTTTTTGGAAAGGAACTTTTTATATCGGCGTTATTAAAAGCTTTATCCACTTTCGCCATTTGCCTCGCTTTTGTTATTTCAACTTTTTCATCCTCGGATAATGAGCCTTGCGGCATTTTTTTCTGATACGCTGAAAAAGCTGTTTCCGCCTCTCGAGAAAAACCTTCAATTATGCGTTTATGCTGCGCTTTATCCGGGCAAACAAAATAAAGCGTATGCATGGAAGAACAAGCGGATTGATCCCAAGAGCAAACATCTTTAGCCACTTTCTCCGCTATCCCTTTATAACCCTCGTTTTTCCAGGAGTTTTCATAAACAATGGCCATACTGGTTTTCGGGCCGAAACCCATTACATTAACTCCGATAGGCGCTATCCGGCGATATGAAAGAACAGCCTGCGCTCCGCCCCAGACAAAAACGGTATTTGTAAATTTTAAAATAGTCTCTTCCAAATTTGATTGTCCGCCCTTCCAATTAATCACGGCAACCGACTTTGCAAGCGTTCCTTTTTTATCACAGGACAGCAAAGCCTGCATAAAAATATTCGCGAAATTTGAGCCTGTGGATGAAATTTTTACGATATTGGCGTTTTTAGTCAGCATGCCCAAAATGAGCGAATCAATTATCCCCAAAAACACATTGCCCGCGCCAATATGCAAAGCAACGCCTCTGGGCACCGCTTTTATAAGCCCGTCATAACTGCGTCTTTCAACGGCGGTTTCCAAGGCGTAAGGCAAAAAAAGTTCCAGATTCATTCTCTTGGACAATTCTTGTTTGGAAAGTATTTCAGGAATGATATTAAGAGTTTCGACAATTACGGGCTCTGAAAAAGAAACCGCTTCTCTCAAATGTTCAAGCGCCAATTTTCTGAACGCGGAATTTTTATCTTTAAAAATTTTTCCCGTCTCGGCAAGAACATTTATAATGTATTCCCTGGGAACATTTTTTAGCGCAGCCGCCCGCGTTTGAGATTGACGGCCCAAATCTTCAAGTTCTCCAGCCTGCCAGCTTTTCTTGTTTATCGCTTTCCCGAATAAATATGTGTCTTTTAGTTTCACCTGCTATCTCCTTAACGACAATCTCAAAATCATTTGAATATTATTTACCATTTTACATTAAATCTAAAGATATATCGGAACCATTACACCGGCGCCAAACTGATTGCCCTTCCTTAGAGGAGGGTCCTGTTATTTCAACGCCATATTTAAAACTTTGATAAATAAAACCGAACCTATTAAAGTAATCAAGCCCGCTCCCGCGTAATGAACCGCTAAAATACTTTTTTTCCTTTTCTTGGAAACGGTAAAATAACTTATTTTCTTCCTTGCGATAATATATACCGCGCCGATTGTTGACAATGTCACCGACATGCCCAAAGCCATAAAAAAAATGCTCGCAATGCCTATAAAAAGCATTTGCTTTGCCATAGCGTAAAATAAAATCAATAAAGCTCCCGTGCAGGGAATAAGGCCGATACTTAAAGCGAGAAGCCACTGTGATTTATTGGCCTTGGCATTTTTATTTATGCTTTCAGAGACCTGTTTTTTGGAACTCTTATATGTCTGCCATAATAAGAAAAATCCCATAACCATTATGGCGCCATAACTGATTAAAGTAAGAATCAGCATTTCCCCCGAAGCTGAAGACATAAAGATATATTTAGCTATATTTTTAACCGATAAAACCAAAACAATAGCGGAAAGGCCGTGCGTGAAAGCTATTAAAAAACCCATTATTATCGCGCTTGGCCACTTGGCATCATAAGCCGTAAAATAGGACAAAATAATAAGCTTACCGTGACCGGGGCCTATAGAATGAAGTATTCCATATAAGAATGCCAAACCAAAAACAAACCAAACAATAAAAGGCTTATCTCCTTTTTTGATTTCATTTAAATAATGAGTGATTTTTTGATTTATGATTTTTTGAGTTTTTAGAAATTTAAACCAAATAATACTGGTTATTGAAGGCGCTGAAACACTTTCCCGCGATTCTTCGGATGCAGAGTTTGAAAAAGGAGAAGCCTCGGTTTGAAGGGATATGCCTGCTATTGAAAACAATAAAAATATTGAAATTAAGGCTTTCTGCATAATCTTATGGTTTTCGGATTAACCAATCCAAAATAGGTGGGATGTTTTTTATCTTCAAAAATATAATAAGGACATTCCCCTTCTTTAATCCCTTGGGCATAAAAAGGGTCTTGGGCATAGAAAATATCCGCGTAATACTCCGAGTCATAAATACCCAAATCCACTTTATGCTTAAAAGGGTCAAGAGGTTTTGATAGTTTTATGGTAAAAACATAGATAACTTTTTCATCAACAATCTCCGCGCTAAAAGAGGAAAGAGTCATTGATAAGGGAAATTCCTTGCCGTCCACAAAAACATTGGTATAAAATCCATAATTTTTGAGATTTAAAAAATAGGAATTCTTCACACTTAAGGTTTCTTCCTTATCAAATTTTTTATCTTTATTTTTATCATTCGCTTCGATAACTGCCAAGCTGAACATATCGTCAAATTCCCAAACTTCGGTAATCGCCGTTACCTGCTTTTTGTCATTAAGATGAATTTTAACGGAAGCGTCAATCCATACATGGGGATGAGCATAAAGCGATACGGGAGATAAAAGAATTAAAAAAAGGATAATTGCTTTTGTATTCATTTTTATAATTTTTGTTTTTTGCTTCCCGTTGTTTCTTGAACACTGATGGGTGTCCGTAGTAAAACTTTGTTAGCCCAGTCCACTCTCAACTCTAAACTGTTTTATAGCATTATGGAAGCGCTTATGGCGCAGCCTTTAAGTTTTTTAACTCCCGCGCGTCCGCCTATAAAAAGCACAGGGCCTTTAATGCCGCAAGAGCATTTTTTTTCAACTCTGCCGAAATCGGTTGAAAGAATTGAAATTGAAGGATAGCTTGTGAGATAAGGTGTTATAAATTGCAATAAGCCGGATTTGCCGTAGCCAAGCGGCTTTAGAGTGGCGGGATCCCTGACTATGATTCTGCCATAATTCGGAATATGAAAATTACCCATCTTACAATCAACATAAGGCACGCCATGCTCAACCATACCGAATAAATCACGGACATTTTTCACGGGAATGGAAAGATTATCGGCCAGAATTTTCCTATAAACTTTTTTGTCTATGACTTCATCGCTTAATGTTTTCCAGCCGCCGCCGGTAATTATGGTTGAGTTTTTATTAAGTTTGGCATAACGGCCGTATTTCTTTTTAAATTCTTCAGCTAATTTCAAAGCAAAAGCGGGAAAACCCAATATTCTTGTCCTCTCGCCAAGCTCTTCAAATTTTTTAAGCGCCGCGACACTGCCCTCTATGTCAAAATAAAAATCATTCTTCTTTTTATCCCATTTAAAGGCGTAAAATATTTCGCCCTTATCCGTTAAATCGGTGAGCAATTTATCCGTCCAGGCGGTGCCCAAATCTTTAGCTACGGCGGGGTCATAAGTAAAACAAATATAATTAAGCTTATGCTCC
Organism: Elusimicrobiota bacterium; assembly: GCA_030639665.1. Classification (GTDB taxonomy): domain Bacteria; phylum Elusimicrobiota; class Elusimicrobia; order Elusimicrobiales; family UBA9959; genus JAKLQJ01. The sequence continues at coordinate 5,736 of DAOWCC010000012.1, forward strand.
AAGTCCGTAAGACCAAGCCCTTCAAATACTTTCCATGCCATTCTTCTGACTCTTATAAGCGAATCTCTATCCAGAAGCATGCGGCTTTTTTGTCCCGTAGTGCCGCTGGAGGTAAGCTCAAGCACGATGCGGCTTTCCGGCAAAGTGGTCAATTCTCTCTCTTTAAAAGCGGCAACTGAAATAAATGGAATATTTAAAATATCAGCCTCGCTTTTGAGCGCGGCGGGCGAATATTTTTCCATACTATAAAAAGCTTTAAGAAATTTGGAATGCTTGAGCTGGCTGTTCATGGCCGAGCGCATAGCGCCGGTAAATAAAGCGGAAGCTTTCGCGCCAATTTCAAAAGGCGCGGATTCCAGCAATCTTTCGATATCCGATTTTATTTTAATCGGCTTAAAAAAAGCCGGAATATTATTTTTTTCTTTCTTCATTTTCAAAAGCGGAACTGATATACATTTTTTCCCATAATCTGACATATTCTTTAAGGAAATTTTTATAAAGGGAAGTTACTTTAACATTGCTTAAATCAAGAGCTTCAAAGGTTCTTGAAAAAACAACGCAGTCATGACGCTTATCTCCCACTTTCTTGGCGCAAGGGAAATAACCGCTTGGAATATAACGCGCCATCATGGCCTTATATTGAAGCTCGGGTTCATAAGCGTCCAAAACAACTTCCACATAAGCCATATTCATATTATTGAGAACGCGCGAAACGCTTTCAAGAACCACATCCGCTTCTTCGGAAGTAGTCCCGCCGAGAATAACGCTGTATTTGTCTTTATCGCTGTAAGTTAAATAAACCTCGGTTGATTGGTCGGGAGTTATAAACAAAAGGTTGGGTTCGTGAAAAGGCATAAAGATGCGTCTGAAAAAGCTTGTGCCTTTTGTTTTTGAGAAACGGTCTTTAATAAAATTGGGCGCTTTTATAATTTCAAACTCAAGAATTTTCTTCTTCTTATCTTCGGATAAATCCTTTTTTATTTCTTTTATCTTCGGCTCTTCCAACTCTATTTGTTTTTGAACAAGCTGATAGAACGGTAAAATCTGCTTTATGATAACGGGGGTTTTTTTTCTCTTTGCCCAGACCTTCTCCGTGTAATAAGCGGTCAAACAATGCGTCTCGTTTTCATAAACCTTATGAGTATTGGGAAAAACACCCAATTTTAAAAAACCAAGGCTCGCGGTCAATCTTTGCGGCGCCACATTAGTGGTTCTTGTAGTCGCGTAAATAAGGTCCACAAGATTTCTTTTCTTGGTTATATTATCAAGAGTGAGCTTCATCATTGTCTGAGCCAAATCATGCTCGCGATACTCTCTGGAAACCACCGCCCCAAAAGCTTTAGCCAATCGCCTCTTATCATCCACCACATAAATAAGACTGGCTATTATTCTGGAATTTGTTTCCGCCACAAGCCAATAATATTGGTCATTTTCAATCGCGGCGCGCATCAAATCTTTGTCAATTATAAGAGGAATGGAATAATTAACGCCATAAACCTCGGCATACATCATCTGTATCCTTCTCATATCGCTAATTTTAGCCAAACGAATTACTATATCCGGCTTGTCTTTTATTTTTATTATTTTTTCAGTTTTTTTAACGACGCCGTTTGGCATTTATTATCCCTCTTGTCGCATAGCTCCTATGTCGCCACGATTACGCCTCGCTCCGAAATGAAAACTTCGCTCGGTGCTCCACAAGGGGAGGATATTCCCCCCATTTCATCGTCGCTCACTTTTCCGACATTTAGTCGAAACGCTCGCTGAACCCCCTTTAAAAAGGAGTTCCCATATATCACTCTATAAGCATGATTCTATCAAATTAAGGTATCCGTTTGATACAATATATCAAAGCTGTATAATGACACTAAAACACATTCTATGGAGTTAACAATGAAATTTAAAAAAACACTATTTCCTCTGGCTTTTTTATTGCTTGCCGGTTGCGCTTCTTTTCAATCGGGAGACATATTATCTTCCCGTGGCGCTATTAGAAAAATGCTCAATGACAAAAACATAAAACCTTTCGCCAAAATTAATGTATCCTGGAAAAACTTCCCTTACAAAAGCGCCTCGGATAAGATAGGCATAGGCTCCATTACAAACCCGCATACGCCTCAGGCTTATCCGGTTAAACGCAAAGACCTTAATTATTTAAAAAGAAAAGCGGAAGATGTTTTTAGCGACGCGGGCCTTTATGACCCTGAGAAAGGAAAGGGCGCTTTAACCATTGAGATGGTCTCTTTTGGAAAATGGACTTATCGCGATTTATTCAGAAGTTTCCTAGTTGATACCGGATGGATTATGATACTTCCCGCTTCACTTAGAGCAAATTATCTCCTGCAGGCGGAATTTGAATTGAACGGAGAACTCCTGCAGATCAAAGAAACAGCCACGCATAAAACAACCTTTCACGCTTTAATATTCCCGCTATATCCCTTTTTTAGCCCGGGCATAAAAGAAAAAAGCATGATTAAAAATATGTTATGGAAATGCTCCACCGATATTTATACCCTTCAAGCTTCCAACCTTAAAAAAGAAGATTTAAATCTCTATGATGAATTGTTAAAACTTCAAGTCGCTTTGGAATATTTTCCAAAGCATTTGAAAAACCATAGTTTTTTATTCGATTCGGGAAAAGAGCCTATAATATCCGCGAACATAGCCCGGAAGCAAATTCTCTCTCTTATAATTAATTTTAGAAATCAAAAGGATGCCAATAAAAAAGCCTTAAATCTTAATTCGAAAAAACTTAAGGACACTTTATCAACCGTTTCCGTTTTTATGGACGATTTAATGCAAAATGGTTATTCTGAAGATGATCGCTGGCAAAACTGCAGAGGCGAGTATGAACCCGATTCTTTGGAAGATTTCTCAAAGCGCTTTATCTGTTATCATTGCGCGCAAAGCGGAAGTTCCGCCATCTGTGAATAACATAGCGCGACAGAACGGCAGCGATACAACACGGTACATGCAAGCAAACCAATTAATTTAATTAGAAATATACTCTGATTGAAGAATAATAATAGTCGGAATATAAACCGAATTCAGACTCCGGCAAAATTAAACTCCTCGCATAAACAGCTTTTTTGCCTATTGGAAGATTAGCGCCCAACCCTAAATACATATTGGTTTTAATATTATATTCAAGCCTTGGTGTGAAATAAGAGGAATAATCATTGAGATTATAAATAATGGAAGCATTAGCGCTTATAAGCGGCGTAAGAGAAGTTGAAAATCCGGGAATTAAATACTGCTTTGAAAGAAGATAAACGCCGGCATCAGTATATGCCGTTTTGGCTGTTTGGGATATATAGTCATTTTTATCTGAAGAACCCGCGCCATTATAATGATATTCAATAAAACCCAAAACGCCGTCAAAAATTTGAAAATTATAATCCGCGCCAATTGAAAACCTGAAAAAATCTTCCTCTTTTAAATGTCCGCTGAATGCCTGAGCATAAGTATGAGCAAATTCCGTCCATATCCCAGCTCCGCCAATATCACGAACAATACTGCCGCCAATCAATAAGTTATTTTTAAAAGCTTGCGCCATTAAAGCTATATCGGTTCCGTCTTTATAAAATTTAGTCCGCAGAAATGCCGCGCTCTCACTAATTTTAAAATGCCTGCCCGCCACTATTCCCCCGTCAAATTCTCCCAACAAACCCAATGGAATTTTTACTCTTAAGGCGTCAACTCCCAAACGCTCTTCGGTATCAAGAGTGGCCGCGTCATAAGGCGCCAAAATATCTGTGGGATTTATAACTTTTGCCATGCCGAAAGCTATGGGCTGGCGGCCAATATGGAAATCGCCAAAATCGGCTGTTAAAGAAAGGAAGGCTCTATCTATATTTTGAGTGCCGCTAAAGTCCGCGTCCGCTTCATTATCGCGGGGAAATAAATATCTGCCGGTATCATAAGCCCTATAGGATAAGGATGAAGAAGTTAAAGATGGAGATGAAAGAAAATTATATTTTCTCGCGAGAGCGTTTATCTCATAAGCGAATTCTCCACGCAAATCTTCTTTATTGAAAACAACTTCCGTACGGAATTTATTATTTAAGAAAGTTCCACTACCTGCGTTAGGAATTTTAGCCGATAATAAAAAGGCTTTATAGAAACTTTTAAAACGCAATGCGGGTTCAGCGCTATGAACACTATTAGCGCTCAATGCCATCAATGTGATATAAAAAATTAATCTTTTAATTGCCATTTTTTAACTGTGAACTCCGCTATTTCTAATCAAGTCGGAATCTATCTTTCCGTCTTTAAAAATTATAAGACGGTCCGATTTATCCATTATTTTAGGATCATGAGTGGCAAAAATAAATGTTATGCCGCGCTCTCTATTTAAACTGTGCATTAAATCAAGCAAGGCGGAACCGGTTTCAGAATCAAGATTGGCGGTAGGCTCATCGGCCAAAATAATATTGGGATTTGAAACAATGGCGCGGGCTATTGCCACCCTCTGTTGCTGGCCGCCTGAAAGCTGGGACGGGAAACGGTCTTCTTTTCCCTTGAGCCCTACATCTTCAAGAACTTTTGATGTCCTCTCTCCGCGTTCGGCCGGAGAAATATTTTGAAGCAGCATTATATATTCTATATTTTCAGCGGCTGTAAGAACGGGAATAAGATTATAGGCCTGAAAAATAAAACCTATATGATCGCGCCTAAAATCAGATAATTCCTTTTTCGTCATTTTGCTTATATCTTTACCCGCAAGACGCGCTATACCCGAATTAATTGAATCCAAACCGCTTATAAGATTTAAAAAAGTTGTTTTCCCGGAACCGGACGGCCCGGCTATGGCGGTAAATTCCCCTTTCTGTATCTTTAAATTTACAGCGCTTAGAGCTTGAACTTCAATCTCGCCCGTGGTATAAATCTTGCTTAAAGATTCAGTTTCTATAACATAATCTTTCACCCTACCACCTCCTTGTCACGCATAGCGAGACTTCTGTATTTTTTTAAATCGCCTTTTAGGCGATAAGGGGGTGGTAGGGTCATAATCTTTCCTTTGTTTATAAACTCTTGCGCATAGCTTTCACCGGCGTAATTTTAGACGCGTAAAAAGCCGGATAAAGGCTAATCAAAATCGTAAATATCATTAAAGCTGAGGGGTACACAATATATTGAAATAATCTTGAAACCGGGATTACAGGTTCCAGAAAAGTTGCCCCGGCAAATTCTATTCCGCTATAATCCAGACCATTAATACCGACGATATGAATGGCGGCAAAACCTATAATACTTCCCAAAACTATGCTTGTCAAAGCAATCATAACCGCTTCCAAAACTATCATCAAACCCATCTGAAAAGGGCGTGTGCCTATTGAACGCAGAATTCCAAATTCAAAAACTCTTTCAAAAATAGCCATAAAAAGAGTATTCATAATGCCCAGTGACACTATCATAAAAAGTATTGTGGCCGTAATGAGAATTCCCACCGCTGACATCTTGCTTGCCGCCATAACCTCGGGCAAAAGTTCGGGCCAGGCCAAGGCCTCATTAAATTTATTTGAATATTTATTTGAGAAGAAATCATTTTCAGCTTCAACAAAATCTTTAAAGTTAAGAGCTATTTCATGTATCTCGCCATTCATCGCCAACAGTTTCTGAATTTCATCCAGTTTTATAAAAGCCAGACTTTTATCCAGAACCTTAGAATTGGAATGAAAAATTCCGGCAATACGGTACATGCCCTGGGCAAGTTCTCCGGTCTTATATTGCGCTACCGTTACAATAATATGTTCATCTATATCCACTTCCAAATTTTCAGCCAATTGGGAACCTATAATTATTTCATTTTGCCCGCCTTCTTTAAGAAATTCGCCTTTATTTATAAAATCATCTATCTTGGAAATCCTTTTTTCTCTCTCACAATCAATGCCATAAAGCATTACCGAATCTGAATTGGAAGCAGAAGCCAGCATTGAAAAAGAAACCGCCCGGGAAGTAAAATCAGCCACCTTATCATCTTCAGCCAATTGCTTTAACAATCTATCCCTTTCATTAATTGCCAAATCAATATCATTGGAATTCCTAAATTCCTGTCTATGTATTTGGGCATGGCCCAAGAAAGTGCTTGTGGCGGCTTTTACTATATTATCGGCCATACCGATACTCATGCCGTCCACAAAAATCAAAGCGGCAAGACCGAGCCCGACCATAAGGCTGACAAGAAAAGTTCTGCGTTTATTGCGCAGATTATTCCGCCAAGCAAGTTTAAATAAAAAACTTAATTTCACAAGTTAGCCGACCTCCGGTCGGAACTCAAATACCAAAATTCAAATAACAAATCCCAAATAATACACAAATACCAATATACCAAACATTGGCCGTTTGCCTGTCCGCCGATGCTGTGTGGCGGAATGCGCAGCCCCATATATTAAAATCCCCCTCATTCCCCCTTTATAAAAGGGGGAAGAACTTTTATTCTTTCTCCCCTCTTTAAAAAAGAGGGGCTGGGGGAGATTTACTTTTATCACCAAACTTTGCTCGGCGCACCTATACATTAAATTAGCGCGGCAGCAAACATCTTAATCTCCAAATTACTATTTATTGTTTCTGTTCTCTGTTTCCTAATTACCGATTACTATTTACTAATTACAATTTATCTATCTTCCAATGCATCTATCGGTAAAATACTTGCCGCTCTTAAAGCCGGATATAAGCCCGTTATTATTATCGCCGTTAAAAATATATATGTGGGCTCGAATATTACTTTAGCGTCTACGGTTGAAATCATTTGAGTAAATTTAATGCCGCCATAAGCTATTGGCGTAATTGGAATGCCATGAATTGATAAATAGTAATTTACGGCAAAAGCGCCGATAATACCAATTACAATGGAAGCTGAACCCAGAAGCATAACCTCAGTCATTATCAGTTTAAATATATCCAAAGGAGAAGCGCCTATAGCTTTCATAACGCCGAATTCTCTGGTGCGCTCAAGTATACTCATCAAAATGGTATTTAAAACGCCCATAAGAACAATAACCATGATTATAAAATTACTGATATTAGCGCCCTTTCTATCGGCGAGCATAGCTCTATAAAATTCTTTTTCTATTATCTGCCAGGGGTCAATCTCAATTGATTTATCATTAAGAACCGCTTTTATATCTTTAGCCCTTTTCCTGGCCTCCTTATGATCATTAAGCATTATGGCTATTTCATGAATCCTCAAGCCAAGCGAAAGAAATTCCTGAGCATCTTTAATATGCATGAAGCAATGCCTTTGACCGAAAGAAGAACCGTTTTCTCCCATTATGCCGATTATCCGGAAATTTTCATTTGCTATGGAACCATCCGCGCCCTGGCCTATAAGAGAAATTTCATCATTCAATTTAACTTTGAGAATATCCGCCAAACCCTTGCCCAATACAACTTTTTTTGACGGTTTAAGCGGCAGAAATTCTCCCGTTTTTATTTGCGAAGCGAGAGTGGTGGAAGCCTCCTCCATAGCGGGGTCCACTCCCATAATCATAACGCCGCCGGTTTTGGTTCCGGCAAATGAAAGAGCGGAAGAATAAACCCTGGGCGTGAAGGACTTAATGAATTTCATTTTCTTTAATAAATCGCTTAAATCATCGGAATTATTTATAGTTTTATAAAGAGAAGAACGCTTTAAATATTCATTTTTATGAATCTGTATATCTCCGGTATGCATACGCGTAAACATTTCTATTATACTGCCATAAGTTCCTTCGGAAATACCCATACTGAGCGAGAACAAAAGGAAACCGCCGCTTATCATAAGCGCGGTTAAAAGCGTTCGCCTTTTCTGCCTTAAAATATTTCTGAACGCCATTCTCAATATCAACATAAATTAATTTTTCCTATCATTCACATAGCTCGTGATATATTATGAGTTTAAAGTTTAGAGCAAACAACACTATCTTTGTTTTTCGACTGTTTGCGGCCTAGCCGTCTAGCTGTCCCGCTGCTTTATTATCTTTTCTTTTGGAGATTTCTAATACTGAAAATATTTGAGGGGATTTTAATATCAAAATCCATTTTCTTATATCTTATAACGGTTTTGCGCCCGGGCTTGGAAGTTACCTGCATTAAAAGGGTAGCGGGAAGAAATTTTCCGCCCAATTTTTTAATATCCCTAAACTCCATAGTGCGGGCCATTCTGCCTTTTTCGTCAAAATAAACTTGCTTTACAGGCAAATTGTTTTTTTTATCTATTGAAATTTCTATCTTAGCCCATAAAGATATCGCGTCTTCTTTAGGCTTAAGTCTTATATGATAGAAAGTTAAGTCGCCAGATTTAAAAAACTCGCCCGTATAATCATCAATAAAAGTGCTTTCTTTAACCAAATCGTCGTTGGTAAAATCGGAACCCATCCAGGAACCCATCATCATAGACGGCGGAACGCGCATAACCTTATTTATTTTTGGGAAATAGTTCCACATCTTATTGCCCAAACGCAATGTGGTTATGCCCTCATCTTTTTGAGGCGCGGTAATATACATAAATGTTTTTTTCATGCCGCGGGTCCAGGATTTAATGCCTATTGTTCTTGTCCAATTAGGCGTTACAACTTCCATTTCCATTTCACCATAACTGCTATCGCTTCTATAAAGTTCATCAATTTTTTTTAGGAGGTCTAAGGCTTTAAGGTTTATTGCTTCTTTTTTTCCCGCTGAAAAACAAAAGCCGGGAGCGGCAATAAACACCGCAAGGAGCAAAAAATACAGGAACTTCATTCTAAGTTTCATACAAAAAATACTACATAATTAGTTTATAGTGTTCAATGTATCTATAACAATAAAACAGGCGATTCATTTGGGGATGAATCGCCTGTTTTTTTAACTTCAATTTAAATAAAATACCGAGAATTACTTTTCTTTGGGTTTTTCAACCTCTTTCTTAGTTTCTTTTGAAGGCTCGGCTTTTTTGGTTTCTTTTTTTATTTCAGCCTTTTCCTCAACTTTTTCCGCTTCGGAAAGCTTGGATAAAGCCTCTTTGGCGTCTTGAAGATACAAACTATCGGAATTATTTTTTATAAAAGCTTCAAGAAGTTTTTTGCCTTCATCGGTTTTACCGTTAACTACCATTTCAATGGCGACAATAAATTCTTTTTTCTCGCCGTCAAGTTTTTTGGCGGCTTTCTCAGTCATACCGCCCTTCCAATATAATTCCATGGGATCCACACTCTGGTCCGCGCCTCTTACGGCCGCGACAGCGCTTATGCGCACTTTGGGAGCGAGTCTTTTTTCAATCTTGCTGTTTAAGGTTTTCAAAACTTTCTTATACCAGCCCATAAATCCGCCGCCTTTTGCCGCGAAACAGGTATTGGCTGAAAAAACCAAAATAAGAATGAATAATACTTTTTTCATAAAAATCCTCCAATTTAAACTGCATTTAACAGCGATAAAAAGATGATATGTTTATACGGTGATAAGTAATGGAGAACATCCTTATTAACTTATTTCCATATCATCGTGTTACCATGTCTACGCCGTTTCTTGCGTTTGCTTCTTGATTCCGCTTACTGCCTCCCTTTCACCATCCCTTAACAATATACATCAAGATTACTTCGTTATCAATAGATATTAGTTACATTTTGCAAGTCACCGGTAACACCGCGAAAACAAATTTGCGCTCTTTCACACTAATAACTCAATGAACACCTCGCGCTGTTAACACAACTTTTTACTTCATTAATTTTGACCCAATCGCTTTAAGACTTGAATCCAATTTTATGGCTTTTTTGGCGAAAGTTTTAACATCATCTTTCTTTCCCAATTTAACGGAAACTCTGGCAAGATTAAGCCAGATATTCGCGTCAAAACCATCCGCCTTTGAAGCTTTGAAATAATATTCTTTGGCCTTGGCGTATTTGCCTTCCAAAAATTCAATATTGCCCATATTATTTAAAGCGGTGGCGTCAAGAGCGTCCTCATCCAACAGTTTCTTTAAATACTTGCGGGCATTTTTATATTCACCGTATTCGGCATATAATATGCCGAAATTTATAAGAGTTTCTCTGTCATTGGGCTTGGCTCTCAATACGGCTTTATATTGTTTTTTAAGATACTCGTATTTAACCTTTGTAAGAGATTTGATGGCTTTGCTTATTTTTCCATCCAACTTCTCTCTTTTCCTGTCGGAAAAATCCTTATCGCTTTCAGGCAATGTAACAGGCTCGAAGAACGTCCAAGCTTTGCGCACATCAATAATTTTGGCATCCGCTTTATTATCCCTATACATCACGGCCTGATGTTTTATGGCGTCAAAGAAATCCTTACCCATCAAGGTTGTTTCAAGACCGACCCAATAGGTATTGTTATGCTTGATAAGGTATTCGGCGGGAATGCCCGTCTCATAAGGATTGGCCTTTTCCGTGTCAAACATAAGAGCGATATGGCTTGGATAATCCAAAAGCGCCGCGTGAACGCCGGAGGCTTCAAGCAAAGAGGCGAACAAAGCCGTCAAATCATCGCAATCTCCGCTTCTCATTTTCAATGTGCTTCTCGGAAATTGAACGGTATCCAGGGCTTGAGCTCCCGAAGATTTTACAGCCGAATAAGGATTAACGGGATCCTGCAAATAGCTTATACCATAATCACCCAATGATTCCCACAATAATAAAACCTTATATATGTTTTCATCAATGAGTTTAGCTTCTTTGGCGAATTTGGATTTCGCCTTTAAAGAAAAACGGCTGAAGGAAAAAACGGGAGTATCCTTAGGCGTAATGAAATTAGCCAGCCTTTCGGGCCTATCCCATACTATCGCGTTTTTTGAAAGAACTTTAAGGGGTTTATTTAAAGTAATCTTCTTCTCTTCGCCGTCACTGTAATAGGTAACGGTAAGCTGGGCCTGAATGGGCGTATCCTCGGTTATGCCTAAAATTCTATTATTAAGCGTTCCCATAAGATTGACCTCTGTTTCTTTCTTGGAGGGCACTTCCTTTACTATGCTGTCTGAAGGAAAATCCATAAAATCCTTGAGCTCGAAAGAAACCTTAACATTGCTGAAAGACTCATCCGTATTGTTCTTTATCTTTATCTTGCCTATGGGATTTTTAAGATAATACTTATAATTTGCTGAAAAGACATAGCCAAAATCGTTGGGGATAATAATTTCAACCGGAGCTATATTATTGGAAGACACGATTTTAGCCGCTTTTTTTACGCCTTTAATATAAACCGACGCGGGAAGAGACATGGAACTTTCATCGCCATTATGAGAAACCGCCGCCACGGCATAATAATAAGTTGTGCCGCCGTCCAATTTCTTATCCAAATATTTTCCTTTTTTGAAAACACCAAGTTTGGCATATTCTTTTTCATCTGATTTCCGATAGACTCTGTATTCTTTTATCCAGTCATTGTCATCCGCTTTAAAGGAAAGGTTAACCTTGCCTTTTTTAAGTATTGCTTTAGGCAAAGCGGGCATGGAAGGAATATAACTGATATCAAATGCGACAATAGCGGAGTTTTTCTTTTTTATATCCGCGACATAAAGCTTATTGTTTGAAAACACCATATAAGAAGGTTCATTGAGCTCCCTGTCGCTATTGCCTTTAGAGAAGAAACTGGTTACAAAATGCCCTTCTTTATCAAAGATTTTAATACTGGAAACGCCCGCGTCCAGAATATAAAAATATCCTTTATTATCGTATGCCAAAGCTACGGGCTTAACCAAATTACCCGAATCATCCCACACTTTAATGAATTTACCGGAAGCGTCCGTTACAATAACTTTTTTTAAATCCGCGTCCAAAATATAAATATCGCCTTTTTTATCGCATTGAATGTCTATAGGCTTCTTTAAAAGTATATTCCCGACTTCAGGCCCCACAGTGAAAAGAAAAAAACCATCGGCGTTAAAGGCCTGTAATCTTTTGTTCTTTGTATCGGCGATATACACGCGGTTTTCTTTATTTAAGATTAAATTTTGAGGAGCGCTGAACTTCCCTTCATTGCTTCCCTTTTCACCGAACATATTCTCAAAACCGCCCTCGGCGTTAAAAATTTGAATTCTGCTGTTTCCGGTATCAGCGATGAAAATACGGCCTTTTTTATCCGCTGAAAAACCCAAAGGTTTATTTATTTGGCCCTGCTCTTTTCCATATCTGGAAAAAGTTTTTTTCTTGCCCTCTTTATCCATGAGCGCCACTTCCTTAGTTTCGGGAAGCGAAGCTATTATGGAACCGTTATCCAAAACAAAAAACGCGTCCGTTTTATGGAGAAATTTCTTGGAAGGACCTTTTAAATTGAACATGGATGTTAACGCGCCGGGTCTAAGTTTGTCTTTTTTAAGCTTGTTTTCAAGAATTATGGTGACAATTTTCTTATTGCCCGCGTCACTCAAATAAATATTCCCGCTCTCATCCACTTCAATATCGCTTAAATTTAAAAATTCGCTTTTTCCTTTGCCGCGAGTGCCGAAAGTTCCAAGCACATCTCCCTTGGGAGACAATTCTTTTATTTTTCCTTTTTTTGAATCCACGACATAAACAAAACCGTAATCATCCACGGCAAAACCGCTGTTATTCAGATTGAACTCCTGTAAAACTTTGCCGGAAGAATTATATTTTATGACCATTTTTCCTTTATTGTCGGACACATATATGTTTGAAGCTTTATCAATGGTAATTTTGAACGGAGAAATTTTAGTTGTCCCTCCTTCCATTACAGTGGAAAAATTATAAATAAATATGCCGTCCGCGTTATAAACATCCACTCTCTTATTGCCTGTATTTGAAACATAGACTCTTTTATTTGAACCTATGACTATTCCCAATGGTCCGCTAAGCTGACCGGGCATAGAACCTTTACTGCCGAAAGACCAAAGATATTTTCCTTTCAAATCAAACACATTAATAGCGGAGTTTTTGGAGTCCGCGACATAAATCTTTGTTTTGGAACAAGATACAGCCGCGGGAGATTTAAGCTTTGTATTTGTTTTTTTAATTAGCTTATTTTTATCGTCAAAAATGAGCAAAGATTTTGATTTTGAATCAATGATTGCCATATTTGCCCCGCAAATTGAAATATCTACCGGATTTGTAATGGCGGAACTCTTAAGCTGGCCTTTAAACTCCAATTTATCATAAGCCGCCGCGTTAAAATTTAAAAAAGGCAACTGAAGAAACAAAACCGCTAATATAATCTTTTTCATTTAATCTCCCTCTCTCCCGTGTAATTCATTAGAAATATTAATAATGATGATACCAAACGAAAACCGGAAGTCTTGATTTATAATACAATAGTATTTTAGAATAAATCAAAGCGCTATACAATAACAGCGAATTAAGTTTGAAATTTAGATTGGGAACCGGAAAAAATCACGCGTATTATCGCTTTTTTGGGTTCAAAACCTCGATTTCAACCTTCCCGCCATTAAGGCGTCGGCGGGTCCGCAAAAGAAGTAGTGGCGGAAGCCTGCAGTTTAACTCAAGGAGTTGCAAAATGAATCTTGTTTTTCTTCGAAGAATTATAACCACTTCCATAGGCAGAAAACTGATAATGGCCGTGACCGGCCTCCTATTGGTAGGTTTTGTGTCTTTTCATCTTATGAGCAATTTGGTTCTCTTAAACGGACAAGAAGCCTATAATACCTATGTGGAACATTTAACCGGTGTGCCTTTTTTATTGTTTATTGAACTCGGACTGCTTTCTCTGTTTCTTACTCATATTTTAATGGGTATTTATGTCAGATGGGAAGATTATAGAAACAGCCCCAGCGGTTATAAAAAAAGGAACTGGCAAGGCGGCCGCACCATAGGCTCGGCAACCATGCTTTACAGCGCGGTTACAATTCTCATTTTTTTAGTTTATCACATTATCACTTTCAGACTTTCCGACCATAGCATAGGATTCTATGAAATGGTTACAAACGCTTTCAGAGATCCCATTTTCGCGACTATTTATGTCTTGGGCGGTTTGGCCATGGTGCTTCATTTAAGCCACGGCGTGCAGAGTATTTTTCAGACCCTGGGCATAAATCATCAAAAATACACGCCTTTTATAAAACTGGGCGGTTGGATTATAGCTTTGACAATGGCGGCTTTTGCCCTTCTGCCGCTCATTTTTTTATTTGGACTTGAATCCCATTTTATGGGAATGCTTCATTAAGTAAACAAAAGGCATCAAGGCACAGAGGCACGAAGTAACAACAAGAAAGATTTATTAAGAGCATTCCTTACATACTGAATTACTGCTCACTGCTTTCTACTTACTAATATTTTCGGAGGATTTCAATGAAATTAAACGCCAATATACCCGAAGGACAGATAGATAAAAAATGGACCAACCATAAGTTCAATTTAAAACTTGTAAACCCCAGCAATAAAAGGAAATACGACATAATAGTGGTGGGCACCGGCCTTGCCGGCGCCTCGGCAGCGGCTTCCCTGGGCGAACTCGGCTATAATGTGAAAGTGTTTACCATACATGATTCTCCCCGGCGCGCCCATTCCATAGCCGCTCAAGGCGGAATAAACGCGGCAAAAAATTATCCCAATGACGGCGATAGTATTTGGCGGCTTTTTCACGATACCGTAAAAGGCGGAGATTATAGAGCCCGCGAAGCCAATGTTTACAGACTGGCTGAAATAAGCAATCAAATAATCGACCATTGCGCCGCTCTCGGAGTGCCTTTTGGAAGAGAATATAGCGGAACTCTGGCAAACCGCTCATTCGGCGGAGCTCAGGTTTCCAGAACATTTTATACGCGCGGACAAACCGGCCAGCAATTATTACTTGGCGCTTACAGCGCGATGATGCGGCAAATCAATACCGGAAAGGTTGAGATGTTTTCCCGCAGAGAAATGGTTGAACTGATTATTTCAAACGGGAAAGCCAGAGGAATAATCGCCAGAAACAGAATAACGGGAGAACTTGAAACTCATACGGCCGATGCCGTTCTTCTATGCACGGGCGGTTATGCCAACGCTTTTTTTCTCTCAACAAACGCGTCGGACTGCAATGTTTCAGCGGCCTGGACGGCTTATAAAAACGGAGCGCTTTTCGCGAACCCATGCTATACTCAAATACATCCCACATGCATTCCCCGCTCGGGAGATCATCAATCCAAGCTTACTCTTATGAGTGAAAGCTTAAGAAATGACGGAAGAATCTGGGTGCCTAAAAAGAAAGACGATGACAGAAAACCAAGCGATATTCCCGAAGATGAAAGAGATTATTATCTTGAAAGAAGATATCCCGCTTTCGGCAATCTTGTGCCGAGAGACATAGCTTCAAGAGCGGCCAAGGTTGTTGTGGATGAAGGCAGAGGAGTAGGCCCGACCAAACAAGCGGTTTATCTTGATTTTAGAGATGCCATAAAAAGAAAAGGAGAGGACGCCATTAAAGAAGCCTACGGAAATCTCTTTGATATGTATTATCAGATAACGGATGAAGATGGCTATCAAGTTCCGATGAGAATATTCCCCGCGCCTCACTATACTATGGGCGGCTTATGGGTTGATTATAATCTTATGACCAATATACCGGGACTTTTCGCTTTGGGCGAAGCCAATTTCTCCGATCATGGAGCCAACAGACTTGGAGCCAGCGCTCTTATGCAAGGCCTTGCCGACGGCTTCTTTATTATCCCTTCAACCATAGGCGGTTATTTAGCAGCCAATAAGTTTGAGAAAATGGATGAAAAAGATAAAGCCGGAATTGAAGCCGCGGAAAAGGTGAATGAAAAAATAAAAAGACTTTTCGCTATAAAAGGCAAAAAAACCCCGACGGAATTTCACAAACAGCTTGGCAATGTTATGTGGAATGGCTGCGGCATGAGCAGGAATGAACAGGATTTAAAACAGGCCCTTAAAAAAATACCTGAAATAAGGGAAGAATTCTGGAAAGATGTTATGGTTCCCGGTTCCGATGGAGAATTAAATCCAACTCTTGAAAAAGCTTTAAGAGTGGCTGATTATTTGGAATTTGCCGAATTAATGCTTAAAGACGCTATTGAAAGAAACGAAAGCAGCGGCGGACATTTCAGAGAAGAATCGGCTACGGCTGAAGGCGAAGCCAAAAGAAACGATGCCGACTATTCTTATGTGGGAGCTTGGCAATATGATGGAGAAGGAAAAGACCCTATTTTAAATAAAGAAGAATTGACATTTGAAAATGTGAAAATAGCCGAAAGAAGCTATAAATAGAGTTGAGAGTTGAAAATGTAGCGGGCGGATTACTATCCGCCGAAAATGGGTCGCATAGTAATGCGACCGCTACTTTAAACTTATTTGCTGGAGGCAAATTTATGAGCGATATAATGAAAAATTTCAGCGTGACAATAAATGTTTGGCGGCAAAATAGCGCCAGTGATAAAGGATCAATGGTTTCTTATCCGGTAAACGATGTGTCTCCGGCGATGAGTTTTTTGGAAATGCTTGATGTTTTAAACGAAGACCTTATAAAAAAAGGCGACTCGCCCATTGTGGTTGAAAGCGATTGCCGCGAAGGCATTTGCGGCTGCTGCGGTTTGGTAATCGACGGCAATACTCACGGACCGGACAAAAACTCAACAGTCTGCCAATTGCATATGAGAAGATTTAAAGACGGCGATGTGATAACGGTTGAACCATGGCGCGTAAAATCATTCCCCGTCATCAAAGATTTGGCGGTGGACCGCTCAGCCATGGAAAACATCATGCAAGCCGGCGGCTATGTAAGCGTAAATACGGGAGCCGCTCCCGATGCCAATGCCGTCCTTATAAACAGAGCTGACGCGGAAGAATCCATGGACGCGGCCGCGTGCATAGGCTGCGGCGCGTGTATTACCGCGTGCCCCAATGGAGCGGCCATGCTTTTTACAGCCGCGAAAATATCACAATTGGCGCTTTTACCGCAAGGCCATCCCGAAAGAAAAGAAAGAGCCATAAATATGGTTGAGGCTATGGATAAAGAAGGTTTTGGCAATTGCACGAATGAATATGAATGCGAAGCGGTATGTCCGAAAGAAATCAAAGTATCCAATATAGCCAGAATGAACAGAGAATTTTTAATCGCTAATTTTTTATCGAATAAATAGAAATAAAAGATAGAGAGCAGAAATCAGAAAGCTGCGAGCAGAAAAAAACAACATTAGTTGTAAAGTCTTAATTTATTTTTAAAAGTCAGTTAACAAGATATTTGCAGACACTCCTTATGTACCTGCTTTCTACTCTCTGATTTCTAATCTCTAGTCCTACGGGGGTTTTATTATGTCCGTGTCTAAAAAGTCTAATTTTAAATATCAGAATCCTTTTGAAAAAGGAAAAGATAAAACCAAATA
>DAOWCC010000101.1 GCA_030639665.1 Elusimicrobiota bacterium
CAATATTTTAAGGGAATCTCCCGAAATAAGAGCGCTTTATGAAAAACTGTACGCATAAATAACGGATAGAGGCAAGATTTGTAAGGAGACTCCTTATGCATCTGATTTCTTATATCTGATTTCTGATTTCTAAAACAAAAGGCAATAATACCTTTTGTTTTTATAAGGAGCTTTTATGAAAAACTACAAGAAAGTCACCTGGAAAGATTTCCCTCTTTGGAAAGACATCACCGACGCTCAATGGCATGATTATAAATGGCAGCTTCAAAATGTTATAAAAGATATTCCAACTCTTGAGAAAGTGGTTTCTCTCGGAGAACAAGAAAAAAAAGAACTCAAAGAATGTCTTAAAAAATTCAGAATGGCCATTACTCCTTATTACGCGGCTTTAATGGACAAAGAAAACAAAAACTGCCCCGTAAGGCTTCAGGCCATTCCTCGCGGCCTTGAATTGAAAAATGACGCTTCGGATTTAAACGATCCTCTTCATGAAGATATAGATTCTCCCGTTCCCGGCCTCACTCACAGATATCCGGACAGAGTTCTTTTATTGGTTACCAATATTTGTTCCATGAACTGCCGCCATTGCACAAGAAGAAGACTTGTGGGCTTTGAAGATATGGATATGGAAACCGCTAATTTGGATAAAGCCATAGAATATATCAAAGAGACCAAGGAAGTTAGAGATGTGCTGATTAGCGGAGGCGACCCTTTTGTTTTAACGGATGAAGCCCTTGAATCCATTATAAAAAGACTTAGAGAAATAGACCATGTTGAAATAATAAGAATCGGCAGCAGAATTCCCGTGGTTATGCCGATGAGGATAACGGATTCTTTGGTTAATATGCTGAAAAAATATCAGCCAATCTATGTGAACACTCATTTCAACCATCCAAAAGAAATGACAAATTCGGCGTTTAAAGCCTGCGCGAAACTTAGCGACGCGGGAATACCCCTAGGCAATCAAAGCGTTCTATTAAAGAGTGTAAACGATTGCCCTCAGACAATGAAAAAACTTGTTCATGAACTCCTGATGGCGAGAGTAAAACCCTATTATATTTATCAATGTGATTTATCAAAGGGCATCAGCCACTTTAGAACGCCTGTTTCCAAAGGCGTGGAAATTATCGAAAATTTAAGAGGCCATACCACCGGCATGGCCGTTCCCACTTTTGTGGTTGACGCGCCGGGCGGTGGAGGAAAAACTCCCGTTATGCCGAATTATCTGATTTCAATGTCTGACAAGAGAATTGTCCTTAGAAATTATGAAGGCGTTATCTCGGCTTATAGCGAACCCTCCGATTATAAATCTCCCGATTGCGATGGCTGCGAATTTTGCAATAGTGATTTATATAAACCGATAGACGGAGTGGCAAAACTTTTGAACGGCGAGAAATTGACTATGGAGCCGGCAAACCTTCGGAGAATTAAGCGGCATATAAAAACAGAGGTTTAGTTAATAGAAATAAGTTAGCAGAGAGCAGAAAACAACAACGACTAGAAATTAAAGATAAAAAGCAACAACAAGATTACGAGCAGGCTAAAAAATTATAAACATTTTTTGCGTTAAAGCTGATGAATATAACCAAGCTCCTAAGAAATAAAACCACTTTTATAATCGGCTCTAAAAAGAATGCCGGCAAAACCACATTTTTAAATTATAGCGCCGCCAGCCTAAGAAAAACGGCCCCCATCGCTTATTTAACCATTGGCATAGACGGAGAAAAAACGGATCAAATTTTTCAAACTCAAAAGCCAAAAATTTTCGCGCGCAAAGGGGATACTCTCCTATCAACAGACTCAGCCCTAAAACAATCCGATGCTTCATTTAAAATCCTTAATGCCTACCCTTCTTCCACAGTCTTGGGAAAACTCATGCTCCTTGAAGTTTTAAGAGACGGCTTCGTGGAAATAATCGGGCCAAAAAACAATCTTCAGCTCTCTCATATTCTTAAAGATATAAAAAAACATAAAATACAAACCATACTGGTGGATGGGGCAATAAATAGAATAACCCAAGTTTCTTCGCATGAAAATTCTCATTTTGTCTATGTCGCCAAATTGCAGCCTGAAAACTTAAATTCCGTTACAGATTCCATAAAACTTATTTACCGGCTTTGGAAAACGCCTTTGCGCTCGCCACACGCGTGTAAAGAGAAAAATATGGAAACAACCTTGTTTTTAAACGGCGCCATTACAAAAAAGAAAACAGATCTTATTAAAGGCAATATTAAAACCTTGGTTTTTGAAAATTTCACCAAAGTGTTTTTGTCCTATGGCGATTGGCAAAATCTTTCAAAAAAATACCGGATTTATTTTAAAGAAAAATTTGAATTATCGTCATTTATTATCAATTTGTATAATATCACAAAAGAAGACTTTAAAAAGTCGCTTAATTCTCCGGAGATAATGAGAAAAACAATATTTAATCCCTATGCCGAATAATATATATAAATTTTCCGAATTTGAGGCTTTCTACGATTTTTTTAAGCCGCTCACTCCTTTTGGCAAACTGGCAAAAGAGAAGAGAATTATATTCAATGATATAAAAGCCTTGGACAAGGAATACCTCCTGATTAATGAGTTTATATCCGGCGCGCGAAAGGATAAAATCCTCTTTGACCGCATTGAAAATCAGTTACAGGAAATTCCTTTACTAAACTTTGATTCCAATTGTTGTTTTGAAATTTCCGATATTTTTCTCCTTAAAAAATTTCTTTCCCGCTCAAAAGCAGTTTTTAATCTTTTGCCTAAACAATTAAAAGATTCTCTGAAAATCAAATGGACCTCCGATGAATTGCTTTCATTGCTTATTAAAGGGGGGAAAGGCGACACATTTTATATCTCAGATTCTTATAGCGGAAAATTAAAAAAATTAAGAAATGAAATTTTAAAAATAAACGGTGAATTGAATAAAATCAAAAGAGCCAAACTAAAGGAACTTTCAAAAAACGGGCTTGATTTTTCTCTCAGGGATTTTTTGCTTATTGACGCCGCCTCTGCCGATAAACACTATAAAAACAAGGATTTGTTTATTGAAGCCTATGACAGTGAAAATATAATCGTAAAACCCGTTTTCGGAGAACGCTTTTTAAAATTATCGGCGGAAAAAGAAATTTTAAACAGAAAAGAAAAATCCGCTGAATATGAAATTATAAAAAACATAGCTTCACTGGCTAAAAAAAATCTTAAGGCCTTAACAGGGTACGCCGGTTTTATAGAAAGAACGGACATTCTTATCGCGAAAGCCCGGCTTAGCGCCAAATTTGATATGGTCCGCCCCACATTAACAAAATCAGCGGGAATAATTTTCAGAAAAGCCAGATTCATTCCCCTGGGATTAAAGCTTAAAGAAATGAAACTCAAATATACGCCGCTCTCCGTCTCTTTTTCCAAAAGAATAAATTCAATAAGAGGCTCGAATATGGGAGGGAAAACCGTAGTTTTAAAAACCGCGGCCTTTTTTCAAATTCTCGCTCAAATGGGCTTTTTTGTTCCGGCGGAGTATTATCAAACACAGGTTTTCAAAAAAATATCTTTCGCGGGCAACCTTTCCGATGAAGATGCCGATGGCTTAAGCAACTTTGGACTTGAAATGAGAAGCTTCATTGAGAGTAGCGATTTAACGGAAAAGTCGCTTATTTTTATGGATGAATTCGCTAAAACCACAAATTCAAGCGAAGCAACGGCTCTCTTATCGGCCATAATGGAAACTTTCTCAAAAAATCCAAACGCTTTTCTGTTTGTATCCACCCATTTTTCAAATCTTGGCGAAAATAAAAACACATCCGCGTTAAAAATGAAGGGTTTTGATGATGCCGCTTTTGAAAAATATTGTGAACCGCAAAAAACCTCTTTAACCGAAAGACTGAAAATGATTAATAAATTCATGCGCTATGAAATAATCAAAGACGATAATAAAAAAAGAATTTATGATGCCATCAAAATAGCTAAAATACTGGGAATGAATGCTAAAATAATTCAACTCGCAAAAAAAAACATGGAGAAAAAACATGGTTAAATCCAAATTATCCCTATCAAAAACAAAAATAGCCGAGGCCAGAAAACTTTCCAAAGATATCATTAAACCCGTGCAAAAATTTGTTGACGCTCACACCACGGTTTCGGTGGAAAGAGCCTCTTTAAGGCTCCTAGGCGCCGATGGAGCCGATTCGGACGGCGTTCCAACCGCGAATATAATAACGCAGCAATGCGGAGATAATTTAAAAAATGGCGCCTCAAGATATTATTTAAACGCTTTACTAAAGCTTGGCTTGACTCCGGCGGACCTTAATAAAAGAATATTGGACAGCCTAAACATCACTGAGATGGAATTTACCGATAAAAAACATATCGACAAAAAAGCAAAAGAACTATTGGCGAACCTTAATGAAAAAATAACATGCAACACCAAGCATCGAAATAAAAAGCTTAAACAATATAAAGATAAATCTCCTCTTTTGTATGTTATAGTCGCGACCGGAAATATTTATGAAGATGTCGCGCAAGCGCAAGCCGCCGGCTATCAAGGAGCGGATATTGTGGCGGTAATAAGAACTACCGCCCAAAGCCTGCTTGATTATGTTCCCTATGGCGCCACCACCGAAGGTTTCGGCGGCACATATGCCACGCAGGAAAATTTCAAAATAATGAGAAAAGCCTTGGACGAAACGGTGGAAAAGGAAAAAAGATATATAAGATTGGTCAATTATGCTTCCGGTTTATGCATGCCTGAAATAGCGGCCATGGGCGCCGTTGAAAGATTGGATATGATGCTGAACGATTCAATGTACGGAATTTTGTTTCGCGACATAAATATGTACCGCACATTTACCGACCAGAATTTTTCCAGAATGATAAACGCTGTTTCAGATATAACCATAAATACCGGCGAAGATAATTATCTGACTACCTCGGACGCGATTGAAAAAGCTCATACCGTTCTCACATCTCAATTGATAAATGAACAATTCGCTTTTAACGCGGGAATGCCCGTAAAACTTATGGGACTCGGCCATGCCTTTGAAATGGATCCGAATACAAAAAACGGCTTTCTTTATGAATACGCTCAAGCGCTTATGGCCCGGGAAATATTCCCAAATCATCCTTTAAAATATATGCCTCCCACAAAATTTATGACGGGGGATGTATTTAAAGGCTACGCGATGAACACCATGTTCAACTTTATTACCAAAGCAACCAAACAATCCATAGCTCTTTTGGGAATGTTGACCGAAGCTATTCACACGCCTTTTCTTCAAGACAGAGCCCTTGCCCTTGAAAACGCGAAATATGTCCACAATAATATTGACGGACTTTATGATGAGCTGGAATTTAAGAAAGATGGAATAATAGTCAATAGAGCAAAAAAAGTTTTAAATGACGCCATCGACATGCTCGCAAAAATAAAGAAAGTGGGACTTTTTGACGCTATTGAAAAAGGAATGTTCGCGGAAGTTAAACGGCCTAAAAACGGCGGAAAAGGCCTGGCTGGGGTTCATAAAAAAAGCTCCGATTATTATAATCCCGTGGAAGATTATTTAAAGAAAAAATTGGGTATAAAGAAATAAAAACTTTCCCGCATCGGCGCGGCGCCTAAAGCGCCGTTATTCTGAGGGAACTAATTGAATCGAATAAAGGAAAACAAATATATGGAAGAGAATAAAGACATGGAAGAAAAGAAAGATTTGAATGTTGAAGATTTTATTAAAGCGGCTAGTAAAGGTGATTTAGATAAAGTAAAGACATTCATAGAACAAGGTTTTGATGTTAATACAAAAGATCAATATGGAGTAACCGCTTTAATGGAAGCGGCCAATGGTCATATGGAAATTGCAAAACTGCTTGTGAAAAAAGGCGCCGGCATTAATATGAAAAGCGAAAGCGGACGCACCGCTTTAATGGGCGCCGCCAATGGCCATATTGATATTGTAAAATTATTTTTAAATAAAGGCGCCGATGTTAACGCGAAAAAAGGAAACGGAGCAACCGCTTTAATGGCCGCCTCATACGGCCATGTGAATATCGCGAGAATGCTTATAGAAAAAGGCGCCGATGTTAACGCGAAAACCAAAGATGGGAGAACGGCTTTAATGGGGGCCGCAAACGGCCACAGCGATGTTGTCCACCTGCTTATAAAAAAAGGCGCCGATGTTAACGCTAAAAAAGACAATGGCGACACCGCTATGATTTGGGCTAAAAAAAACGAACACGCGGATATTGTAAAACTGCTTAAAGAAAACGGAGCAAAAGAGTAAAAGAACAGGTGAAGATGGATAGTAATCAAAGAAGTTGCGCAAGGTTTAGATAGAGGAATAAGGAGTTTCCATATCCTTTGTCTCGACCTTAATCTTAACCTGCAGTTACTTGGAGGAAACACATGTTTATTAAACCCTATGGCGACACTTTGGATGACGGAGCGATTCAACTTTCTTTTACCTTGCCGATTAAATGCGGCGGAAAAGCCAAGGAAGCGGCGAAGATATATGTACATAAACTCGGCTTCACAAATTGCGGCATAGTTCACGCCTCGCCGCTTTCGGAAAATTTCACCTTCTTTGTGGTTTACGCCAAAACGGAAGTATCCATTGATTACAATAAAGTCGAATACCACGAAGCGGTGGAAAAGACCTTATCCATGGACGAGATAAATACTTTCATAAAAACAAACTTCAAAAGAAAATTAACCATAGTCGGAGCCTGCACTGGCTTTGACGCTCATACCGTGGGTATAGACGCCATTTTAAATATGAAAGGATTTAATCATCATTTCGGACTGGAAAGATATTCCATGCTTAAAACCTTTAATCTCGGCTCTCAAGTTCCCAATGATAAGCTTTTGGAATATGCCGCGAAAGTTAAAGCGGACGCTATACTCGTATCGCAAGTAGTCACCCAAAAAGATATTCATATCCAGAATATGACTGAACTTATTGAAATGGCGGAAGCGGAAAATTCGCGAGATAAGTTTATTATGATAGCCGGAGGGCCGCGAATAAATAATAAGCTCGCAAAAGAATTGGGCTATGACGCGGGCTTTGGTTCAGGCACTTACGCTGAAGATGTGGCGACATACATAGTAAAAACGCTTCAAGAAAAAAATATTAATAAGTGATGCCGCGGCCACATTATATTTTTAATACATTAGTCCACAATCCATGAGGGTTCCCGCTCAAACTTTTCAATGAGCAATTTTTTCTTTTCCTCGGGAAGCCATGAAGATTTTATACCGAGAAGCATAATTTCGCAAATCTCCCGTTTTGAAAAACCGCAATCCTCGACGAGCGAACGATACTCCCCCGCAAGAGAAGTGTTAAACATCTTAGGGTCATCGGTATTGATACTAATAATCAAACCATGCTTAAAATATTTTCTAATCGGATGATCCGTAATATTATTTACAACTCCGGTGCGGACATTTGACATGGGGCAAAGCTCAAGGGGAATTTTATTTTTCGCAATATAATCCAGAAGTTTAGGGTCTTCAAAAACTCGCGTTCCATGTCCAATCCTCTGAGCGTGAAGCGTCTTGATTGCTCCCCAAACACTTTGCGCTCCGGACGCTTCTCCCGCGTGGGCATTAGTATGAAAACCCATATCGCGAGCCTCACGAAACAATAACTCAAACGGCTCCGGCGGATACTCATGCTCCGACCCGCCTATTCCAATACCTACAATGCCGCAATCTTTGACTTCATTCAATGCCTTTAAAGTTTTTATTTCGGACTCCGGCCCATAATCCCGAACAAGATCCGCAATAAGTGAAACCTCAATATCCGGCGCTTTGGACAACCCTTTCCTGACGGCATAGGTAAGTTCTCGCGCGTCCAGTCCAAGCCGAACAAAGGGCGATGGGGAAAAAAACATCTCCACATAGCGAATATTCTGCTTAGCCATGTCGCGAGCTGTAAGCTCAGCGATATAGGTGAAATCCTCATATTCGCGCAAGAATTGATTCTTCCATGACCACGCCTCAATAAACTGAGGAAAATCTTTATACTCAAATCGTTTCTCAAGAGCGGCAACATTTGAAATGGAAGAATCACCGCCATATTTTTGAATAAGTTCAAATAGAGCTTTATGGGGAATAGAGCCTTCAAGATGAACATGCAATTCTATTTTAGGCAAATCTTCATACCATGTCATAAATTATTCCTCTTTTGCGCTAACTTTGTCATTGAGCAAATCCTCCACCTTTCCAATATATCATAGTCATTATTCTCTGTCAAACGGAGCATTAAGCAGAAATGTTTTTCTAAAAACTTCCCAATTAAAATGATAAAATAAAATTAATTAGAAACTGATGTTTTCACTTGTATATTTTATCAGCGTATATTATGGAGGCCATCATGGCAGAACATTTAAATCTTGAAAAATCCGAGAAGCTTTATAAAAGAGCTCAGGAATTAATACCCGGAGGCATGCTCGGCATAAGGCGGCCTTATAATTTTATACCCGGAGAATATCCCATATTTTTTGAAACCGCCAAAGGCGGAAAAGTTATTGACGCGGACGGCAATGAGTATATAGACATGCTTTGCGCCTACGGCCCGATAATAATCGGCCACAGAGAAGAAGAAATAGACAATGCGGCCATAGCTCAAATCAGGGAAAAAGGGTTCTGCATGTCGCTGGTACAGGAAATCCAAAATACTCTGGCTGAAAAAATGATAGACCTTATTCCTTCGGCTGAAAAAATTATTTTTGTTAAAACAGGTTCGGACGCCACGACACTTGCGACCAGAATTGCCCGCGGCTATACAAACAAAACCAAAATACTTCGCAGCGGCTATCATGGCTGGCATGACTGGTGCG
>DAOWCC010000225.1 GCA_030639665.1 Elusimicrobiota bacterium
ATTTATTTAGAATTCAAAGATGGAAAGAAACCGCCGAGGACGAATTAGAATATGATGCAGTCAAAAGAGTGGACGAAATCTTTGATGAGCTTAAACTTAATATGTCGGGTATTGCCGACCCTGAAACAGCGGTTAAAATTGGAAAACTCAGCGGAGCAAAACTGGAAGTATTCGGCAGTTTAGAGAAGATAGGTTCAAAATATCATATAAATGCCAGAATGGTGGAAACCGAAACCGGCGAAATAATATCGACAGCTTATAAAAGCGTATCTTCAAATCTATTTGAAAAAGAAGCCAAACATTATATGGTTCCGGTTCCAGAAACACAAGCTATAGGTTTTTATTTGGGATATAATTATAGAAATGTAAAAGATTTAGATTCGTTTTCTTATACCACATCGGGTCCTAACACCTATTATGTAAATCCTAAAGATTTAACTTTATGCCTGCTTACCGCGGGAATAAAATACAACCCCCTTAAAAATCTCCAATTAGACTTTTCAGTATCCCTTGCCGGATCAACACAAATGGAAAAATTTGTAACAGTAACCCATGAAAGTAGCAATCTCTCCCTATCCCCTTTTGAAGAATTGAGTATATACAGATTTTTAATTTCATATAAGAAAAAAATTAGCTCAAAAATAAATTCTTATTATGGCATCGGCCATTCTAAATTTAATGTACCAAAACACAATGACGGACTATCGACACTTACTGCAAACTACAAGCTCGAATATAAACCGCAAGAAAGAATAGCTTTAGGAATTGGATTTAGTTATGACTTTAAAAAACAAAAATTATATTACCAGAATCGAAAAGTTTCGGAAATAAGCAATCTTTCAATTGAACCGACTTTAAGCATTTATTTCTAACCAGTATTCGCTATTGTAGTTACTACTTTCTGCTCTCTGCTTTCTGCTTACTATTTAGCTGTTTGGCTACCGTTTATTTATTATATAATTAGAACCTAACAAAGCGTTAGTAGAGTTATGCGTTAATGGTGTTAAGCGTGAGAACGTAACAAACTCTATGAACGCTATAAACGCGTTGTTATATGGGAGATTTATATGCCGCAATTAATCAGCTTTTTTGGAATTTTTGTTCTTTTGGCAATTGCGTGGCTTTTCAGCAAACATAAAAAGAAAATAAATTGGAAAACAATCGGTGTCGGAGTTTTAATGCAATTTATTTTCGCTTTAATAATTCTCAAATCCCCTCCGGGAAAGAAATTCTTTCAATTTATGAACGATGTTATAATAAAACTCCTTTCATTTTCAGATGAAGGCGCCAGATTTCTTTTCGGCAGTTTGATAAACAATGATTCTTTAGGCTTTATTTTCGCTTTTCAAGTTCTGCCCACTATCATCTTTTTCTCTTCACTCATGAGCGTTCTTTATTACTTGGGCATAATACAGAAAGTAATGGTTTTCTTTGCCAAAATAATGTCCAAATTTATGGGTTTATCCGGCGCGGAATCTCTTTCGGCAAGCGCCAATATATTTGTGGGCCAAACAGAAGCTCCTCTTGTTATCAGGCCTTATGTCTCCAGCATGACTCAATCTGAATTACTGGCCATAATGACAGGCGGCATGGCAACTATCGCGGGCGGCGTAATGGCGGCCTATGTCGGCATACTTAAAGACTTTCTTCCAAATATAGCGGGACATTTACTTGCCGCATCCATAATGAGCGCTCCCGCGGCTCTTGTAATGGCAAAAATGATATTGCCCGAAACAGGCGTTCCAAAAACAATGGGCATTGTAAAAATGCATCTTAAAATAGATGACGCAAATGTAATAGACGCTGCCGCCAATGGCGCCATATTGGGCCTTAAACTGGCTTTGAATGTCGCCGCTTGTTTAATCGCTTTTATGTCGCTTCTGGCCCTGGCAAATTTCTTGGTAGGTTATGCCGGCGGTCTTTTTAATATCACAGGTTTAAGCCTTGAAAAAATACTTTCATGGATTTTTACGCCTTTAGCCTGGATTATGGGCGTGCCGTCGGGAGAAGTAATGCATGTGGCAAACTGGATGGGACAAAAAACCATTCTAAACGAATTTGTGGCCTATTTTAATATGGCTACATTTTTGAAAGAAAACCCCGGACTTTTAAGCGAAAGATCCATAACCATAGCTTCTTACGCTTTATGCGGCTTTTCCAATCTTCTTTCAATCGCCATACAAATCGGCGGTATCGGCGGCATAGCTCCGGACAGAAGACATGATCTTGCCAAACTCGGACTCTACGCGGTTTTAGCGGGCAGTTTGGCATGTTTCTTAACAGCCACTTTCGCGGGAATGCTGTTATAATATTGCGGGCTGTTAAAAGATAAAACGGTAATTTTAATCGTATGGCGAATTCTATTCTGATAAATTCTTTTTTTTCAGGCGGAGCTGAAAAGCAAGCGGCGCTTTTAATTTCAAAACTCAAATTTAAAAGCGTTTTGACTTTAGAGCATCAGCTGGACTTTGCCGTTAAAATTGAAAATACAATCCCCTTGTCAAACCACAATAATAACACAAACTCCCTCTATAAAACGCTCTTCTTGCCTTTATACGCCAAAAAACTATGCCAATATATCCAGCCCGAAGACACGGTAATATCTTTTATGGAAAGAGCCAATTTCACGAATATATTGGCGAAAAAGAAAAAAAAGCATCGCGTTATAATAGCCGAGCGCACTCAGCCATCTAAAGAATTCTCGGGATTAAAAGCTCTTTTCATAAAACCTCTGATAAAAAAACTTTATCCCAAAGCCGATATTATAATCACTAATTCCAAAGGCGTTAAAAACGATTTGATTGAGAATTTTCAAATTCCCGAGGAAAAAATAAAAACAATGCATAACTGTTATGACATAGATACGATAATTGAAAAATCCAAAAAAAAATTAAATGAAGGTGAGAAGAAAATTTTCAGCCAGCCGA
>DAOWCC010000029.1 GCA_030639665.1 Elusimicrobiota bacterium
CGGCAAGAAAACCGCCTCTCTTCTTATTGTCATTATTTTCCGATGCTTTCATAATATCCTCCTAAAAACCGTACCGTGTTCTTTCATTAAACTTAAGACTCTTTCCTCAGAACCAAAAATATCAGTTGGTTGTTTTGTCCTTCACATTAAGCGATGTATTTTGACCAAGGCTATTGGTTGTAGAGCCTGACGGCGGCATTATCGCCTTCGCCATTACCTTGCCCATCGCTCCAAACATAGAACCCAAAGTGGCACCTATAACCATCTTTATTATCATCTGTTTGTATTTCTCGTCATTGTCAACGCCACTGGAAGGCTCACCCGGCGCGGGGGGAGTATATTTACTCTTATTAAGACCGGGGTCATTCTTTTTTAAATCACCGCCAATTTCTCCCTCTACTATTCCGCTGTCCGAGGCAGCCTCTTCAAGACCTGTCGTAATTTGGGAATCATCCGCCTTAACAAGATTATTAAAAGCCGCGGCTATTCCGCTTCTGCCCGCCTCTTCTTTTCCTTTAAGATTAATAGCCTCAGCCTTTTTACTCTGCTTTCGCGAATTGTCAGCTGAAGCAAGAAGTTTGCTGTCTTTCTTTATCTTACCTATGGGAGCATTGTAATTTTCACTAAATTTGGCCTTATCATTTCCGCCGCCAAAAAATTTATTGTGCTTTTTTCCGCTTGTGCCGCTGCTTCCGCCGCCGGAACCGATAGACGCGACTTTATTGAGTTTTCCAATAGATGTATTTCTCGGTGAAGGAGCATATGCCGAACCGGAATGTTTTGAAGATGAACCCGCGCTTACCGCGACAGCGCCACTTGCGCCCTCTCCCTCGCCATTCTCCATTTCACCATCAATCATTTCCTCAAAACCGCTGTTATAAAGAGACGAACCGACATCATCGCCGGAAGTTGCCGGATTATATGTCAACTCGCCTGAAAGGGGAGAACCCGGAGCGCCGCCTTCATAACCCATTCCGTCCGACAAACTGCTCAAATCAACGGACTTGGAGCTGAACGGGTTTCCTTCGGGAACAGCGGTATTCCACGATGACCTATCCATTAAGGGAACACTGAACCATAAAACCAAAACAATAAATCCCACTACGCCGCCTATGGCATACTGCGCTGTTTTTCCTTTTTTCCCCTGTAAGTTCAGCATAACCCACCTCTTTTTGAATGTATAAAAACTTTGAACCTCCTCTGACACATCCCAATTAAAGGCGTTCAGAGCGAAGCTTTTTTGTTCCACTATAACTTAGCAGACAAAACTTGACTTGTCAAGACCCATTTGCAAATACGCACATCAAAAAAACAAACTCAAAATACTCCTCTAAAGACCCTAAATTTGCTAAAGCGATTGTAATAACAATTTAATCATCATAATCCGACTCATCGCCTCCATCCGATTCATCGAAATCATACACACTTCCATCAGGATAATTTATCAAGATGTCCCTATTTACTCCATCTTCTTCTATAAAAACGAATTCTCTCTCACAAACATTATCATCGTTGCCGGTATACGCCACTTTATAATAATTTTCGGAAATTTCATTTTCAGCGCAAAAAGTCGCATCCGTATCACAACTAACTATAGTAATTCTGGCGCTCTCTCCCTTTGATTTCCACTCGGAAGCATAGTTTTGAGCTTCATCAGAAATCTTTGGAACATTGGGACCTGAACCCAAAGCCCTTGTCATTCTTTGGGTCATAGCGCTGTTAACGGGACTCATCATGGAATTCAAAAGACCCTCAATAGGATTGGCCGCGTTTTTTAATTTTTCAAGAGCGGGATCTTTCGCTGTAGCCGCCGCGTCCTTTTTTGGAGCTCCCACTTCAGGGATGGCCAATGTCCCTTCATTGGCCTCCTTCAAATCCAAGATACTGGGACTCATTTCATCAAGTTCGACAGCGCTGCCTTTATATGCCATTTTTCCTCTGGCCGCGCCGCCGCCGATAAAACTCTTATCCCATTTACTCTTCGCGTCCATAGATGAGTTTGTTTTATGCGTTTGCGCCAAAAGATTATTGGTTTTGCGCATAGCGGTATAAGCCCTGGCATTTTTCAGTTTCTCTTTGGCGGCCAGACCGGTTTCGGTTATATTTATGTCTTTTTTAGCGTCACTTTTGGAAAAACTTGATTTGGCAAGGGAAGATTTGGAGCCCGATCTACCGCGATTAATTCCTCTGTTTTTCGAAGACATCCTAAAGCGCGGCCTCCGAGGCTTATAGGATTTGCCTTTATCTCCAGCTTTTGCTTTTGAATTCGCGGAAGATTTTGTATTGGCGCCGGCAGAAGAAACAGATTGCAATCCATCATCAAACCTTTCCTTAACCTCAAGACTAATTTCACTTTTATCGCGGGTATCTTCACCATCCGTAAAACCCAAATATTCAAAAAAAGGCATTGCCGCTTTTTTAAAACCAAAACCGTAACTGAATTTACTTTTTTTATCAAAACCCTTCAAGTCCTCAATTCCGCTGGACATAAAAAAAACAGACACTCCCCCGCCAAAAACGAGAAACAAAAATCCGAAAACTATCAACGCCTTTTTTTTATTTTTTTCCAGACGGTTCATATGTTCCCCAATCACTACGAGTTTTAGAGTTTTAGAGTTAAGAGTTTAAGAGTTAGGAGTTAAGAGTTCAAAGAAAGCAAAGGAAACTTCCAAACTTTTCAAAAGCCCCTAATCTTCAACACCTAACCCCGTCAACACCACAAACACAAATCTCTTCACCCAAAATAAAAACGGCAAATATCCGCACCTTAATCGGTTTAACTGCGGATAAAAGCTAAATTTTCTTTATATTAAAAGCATAGCAGAGGAAACAGGATTTATCAAGACCCAGAGGATAGTAGCTGCCGCATTACTATGCGGCCAATAATTGCGGGATAGTAATCCCGCCGCTACATTATAATCCGCCGTTTCTTGCCTATTTATCCAAAGTCTTATGTTTGGAAACTATGAGTTTTGCCAGCTTGTCAATCTCGGATAAATCTTTTTCCGTGGGCAGGCCCTTGACCATAACCGGCGGCAAAATCTCGGCTTTCACATTACATAAAAGAGCTGAAAGAACTTCTACGGTTTTTCCGCCCCAACCATAAGAACCTATAATGGAAATAAATTTAGTGCCCGGCCTTAAAATATTGGCAAGATAGGCTATATAAGCCGCTTTGGGATGCGGAGCGGCGAGAACGGTCGGAGTTCCTATAATTACGGTCGCGCAATCTACAAGCTCTTCCGCGACTTTACCAACATCGGCATCTTCAATATTCGCTATTTCAACCGGTATATCCTTAACGCGCAAAGAATCCGCCAATCTGTTTACAAGAACTTCAGTGCTTCCATGCATACTCACATAAGCTATCAAAACTCTGTTTTTAGGCCCCTTCAATGTCCACTCTTCATAAGCGTCAAGAACAAAATCAACGCATTTATGCACGGGACCATGGCTCGGCGCTATCATACTGATAGCCAAATCATCCAATTTTTTTAAATTATCTTTCAGATTATTTCTGAAAGGCAGCATTATCTCGGCATAATATCTTTTTAAAGGTTCATATATTTTTTTGTCATTGGAAAACACATCTCCGGTGGCAAGATGAGAACCGAATAAATCACAAGAAAACAATATCTTGTCTTCTTGCAGATAGGCGCACATTGTCTCAGGCCAATGCGCCCATGGAGTAAACACAAATTGAAGCGTTTTTCCGCCGATATCCAAAGTTTCTCCGTCTTTAACCACTTTAAATTTATCGTCGGAAATATGCAAATGCTCTTTAAGCAACTCTTTACATTTGGCATTGGCGATTATTTTGGCTTTTGGATATTTCTCCAAAACTTTTGGCAATAAACCCGAATGGTCCTGCTCGGCATGATTGCATACTATGTAATCAATCTCTTTTATACCCGTAAGATAATCCAAAAATATATTTTCTTTGGCGGGATCCGCGGTATCGATAAGAACGGTTTTTTCAAGTCCGTTAATTATATAGGAATTATAGCTCGTGCCGTTCGGCAATGGAATTAAAGCGTCAAATAATTTTCTGTTCCAATCTTGCACGCCTATGGAAAAAACATTTCTGGCTATTTTAATCGGCATCATAAACTTTTCCTCCCAAATAAACGGCAGGTTAAGGCAAAGATTAAGCGTTATAAAAAACTCAATTCTTCCATACCCACACTTTGTATTATCCTAAATTCGCAACTCGTTTATCCGCATCTATTTTCATTTCTTGAATTCGCAAAGAACACTAAAAACCAAGTTTAGCAGAAGAAAGCCCTCAATTTCAAGCTAAGCCTCTGGCGGGACAGGCAAACGGCTACGCCTCCACTTCCGCGCTGTTTTTAATTTCTTCAAAAACACTTTGAGCAAAATCCGAAAGACTCCAATCTCTGGCGCCCATTATCAAAACAATATCCCCCGGTTCAGCCAGCTTCGCGCACGCGGAAACAATATCTTTTCTCTCGGCAAAAAAAACGGCCTTTTTACCTTTCTTATTTATTTCATCCGTTAAATCTTTTGAAGATATATCTTTTGAAGCCGTTCCCCCCGCGTAATAAATTTCAGGCATCAATAAAATATCTTCATCTTTAAGCCGCGTGGAAAAAACTTCAATCAAATCATCCTTTAAATGTTTTGTCGGAGCAAAGCCGTGAGGCTGATATATCGCGATAAGCCTGCCTCGAACAATTTTCCTTGCGGCCTCAATACTGGCTGAAATTTTGGCGGGGTTATGAGCGTAATCATCAATCACCCTAATTTGATTTATTTCACCAATCATATTAAATCGGCGCTCAATGCCCGCGTAACCGGCTAAAGCCGAGGCGGAATCTTTAAGCTCTACGCCAAAATCTTCGCAAACTCTCGCCGCCGCTAAGGCATTTTGGATATTACATTCCCCCGGAACGGGCAATAAGAACTCAATACCTTTTATTTTAAATTTTGCGGAAAACCCAGGATACTTTTTGTCCCTTGCTTCAAAACCGGTGTCAGCCCCGCCGAAAACCGAAGCATTTGAAAAAACATCCGCGTTAAGGCCGAGAGAATCAATATAGAGTTTCTTGGTATGACCCGCGAATTTTAGAAAAATTTTCTCAATCTCATCTTCATCTTTATGATCTTTTGAGATATTTAAAATAATTCCCGAATGAGGATGATAATTGACTATGGTCCCGTCGCTTTCATCAGCTTCCACAATTAAAATATCCGACTCTCCGCGCCAAGCATTGCCTATAAAACCTTTTTTCTTTATGCTTTCGAGAGCCGCTCCGGTAATGATGCTTGGAGATTTTCCGGCTTTTTCCAAAATTTCATATATCATGGCCGCCACCGTTGATTTCCCGCTTGTTCCCGCTACGGCTATCGTTTTAAACCTATCGACATAATCGGACAAAAATTCCGACCTGTGAATAATAGGAATATTCAATTCCTTGGCCTTCAGAATATCTGGGTTTTCATTTTCAACGGCGGTTGAAACTATAAGAATATTCGTGTTTTTGGAAATTCCGCTCCCGTCTTGCGGAAAAATTTTAATGGACAGTTTTTCAAGTTTATCTCTTAAAGAAAAACTCCTATTATTGTCAAAATTCCTATCAGAACCGCTGACTTCATGGCCTTCCATAGCGGCTATCTGAGACAAAGCGCTCATACCCGCTCCGGCAATTCCGGTAAAATACATTTTTTTTAATGTTAAATTCTCTTCTTTCATAAAAACCGCTTACCCCGTTTATAGGAAGATATTGTTTTAAACTGTTTGTTAAATTTTATAATATATAGACAGATAATTGCATGGGTTTGCTTAAAAACTCTATTTGCTTTCAAAATTGTTGATTTTGAGCTGAGACAAAGAGTGAAGAATACGCATACTCTTCAGTAGTCTGTAAATGATGAACGATGAAGTCGCAAGCCAAAAACAGCGGTTTAAACGCAAAAGGCAATTAAAATTACAAAAACCCTCATAAATTATGAGGCCGGTTAGAGTTTTTAAGTGAACCCTCTAACTACGGGGCTGACATGGAATGTAAAAAAACAGAAAACATGAAATCCTGCGCTTGCACCTATGAACCCTGCTCAAGAAAAGGCGTTTGTTGCGACTGCATTGTCTATCACAAAAACATGGGTGAATTGCCGGGCTGTTTTTTCAGTAAAGAAGCTGAACGCTCCTACGACAGAACCATTGAAAAATTCGTAAGCGATCGGAAAAACCGCTGGACGGCGGATAATTAAACTTAATCTTAAACTGCTATTAATAGGAGAAAAAAATGACAAACAAAATACAAGCAAAAAAAATTATTTCAACAAATGAAGCTCCCGCGGCCATAGGCCCCTATTCTCAGGCTACTGAAGCTCATAATCTTATTTTCATATCAGGACAGCTTCCTTTAAATCCCTCTAACGGTGAAATGGTAGAGGCGGATATAGAAAAGCAAACAAGACAATGTCTTGTTAATATGCAAGCCATTTTAAATATCGCCGGCCTTGGGCTTTCAAATGTTCTTAAAACCACCGTCTTAATGGCGGACTTAAAACAGTTCGCTCAAATGAACGCTGTCTATGCCGAATTTTTTAAAGAAAATCCCCCCGCAAGAGCCGCCTTCGAAGTTAAAGCGCTTCCAAAAGCCGCTCTCGTGGAAATAGAGGCCGTAGCCGCGAGATAAAACCATGGCGCATAAGCATCATCTTTTATCCGGCAAACATACCGGCATATTGCTTCCATTGTTTTCAATGCGTTCAAAAAACGACTGGGGCATAGGCGATATAAGCAGTCTTGGCTTATGGCTTGATTTCCTCTCCAATGCCAATCTTGATATATTGGAAATCCTGCCCATTAATGAAATGCCGCCGGGCGTAAACTGTCCTTATACCTCCATGAGCGCTTTCGCCATTGACCCGATATATATTGCCGTTGATGATATAAAAGAACTGGATGATGAAATTAAAAAAGAAATAAATTCCTCTGAATTCAGAAAAAAAATAAAAGAACTCAGACATAGCAAAGGCATCCTTTATGACGATATCAAGAAACTGAAATTTCCAATCCTCTGGAAAAGCTATGAAAGTTTCCGCAGCCGTCATCTGTCGAAAAACACAAATCTCGCGAAAGATTATTTTGTCTTTACCGAGCAAAATAAATTCTGGCTTGATGATTACGCGCAATTTAGAAAAATAAAAGATGATTATCAGAATATGTCATGGACCGATTGGCCGCATGGCCTTAAAGACCGTGAAACCATAATGATAGCCGCCTTTAAAAAAAATCATGAAGTGGAAATTGAATTTTTCAAATACCTTCAGTGGCTCTTACACAGACAATGGTCAAAAGCCAAAGAAAAAGCGGAAAAATTAAATATTAAACTGTTTGGCGACTTGCCTTTTATGGTAAATCAAGACAGCGCGGATGTCTGGTCTAGGCAAAATGAATTTGATATAAGCGCGTCCATAGGCGCGCCTCCCGACGCCTTTAGCAAGACAGGCCAAAAATGGGGCCTGCCCGCCTATCGCTGGCATGAAGTTGAAAAAAATGGTTTTGAGTGGTGGCGGACTAAAGTAAAAAAAGCTGAAGATTTTTATCATATCTACCGCCTGGACCATATGGTGGGATTTTTCAGAACATGGATAGTTCCCCATAATAAAAAACATAAACCCTATTTTGATATAAAAGACGAACATGAGCAAAGGGCGCGCGGCAAAAGATTTTTACAAGCGGTAACAAAAGCGTCCACATGTCTGCCGGCCGCGGAAGACCTGGGACTAATTCCTCTTTATGTGGATGAAGTATTGAAAGAGGTTAATGTGCCCGGCTATAAAGTTATGCGCTGGCAAAAAACAAAAGACCAGACGAAATATATTGAGCCCGAGAATTATGAAAAGATTTCTCTCGCCACCACTTCAACTCATGATAATGAAACCCTTAAAGAATGGTGGACGACAATTGACTCGAAAGAAAAAAAACTTTTCTGGCATATGATTTGCGGCCATGACGGACATCATCCTGTTTTCAAGAAAGCGCATATTGAAATAATAAAAAAACTTCTAAAAGCCCGCTCGGCGATAATAATATTGCCCGTGCAGGATATTCTCGGCACCGATGAAAGAGTAAACACCCCCAATACCATGGGCTCGCATAATTGGAGTTATAGATTTCCCGTCGACATTGAAGATGTCCAAAAAAATGAAAAAATATCCGAGAAGATACATACCCTGAAATGTTTAATTAAAGAAGAGAGAATGACAAATAGGCAATTGGATGATTAGGTGATTGGACGATTGGGTTATAATGTGTCTTATACACGAAAACAACAGAAATGAAACGGCAGTATATAGCGGCGGGATTACTATCCCGCAACAAAGCAATTAGATTAGGAGAAAGAAATAAATGAAATATTTAAAATCGCCCTGTTTTAATTTTCTGGCCTTTAGTCTTCTCATCAGCGGCTTTAGCGGCTGTTCATTAAATAAAATAGCCGCCAATAAAACATCACAAATAATCGATACCGGCCTGCCGTCCTTTTATAGAGAAACAAATACCAAACTTGCCAAGCAGGCCCTGCCCGCGAACTTAAAGCTTATGGAGGTCTTGCTTGAGACCACGCCCAAGAACACGCTTCTTCTCAAAAATCTGGCTCAAGGCTATTGCGGCTATTCTTTTATGTTTGAGGAAGATGAAAGCGCCTTGCTTGCTTCAGGGCTTTATTTGAAAGGCATGGATTTTGCTTTTAGAGCTCTTGAAAAAAAACGGCTCGTCAAAGACTCAAAAATTGACGCATCCTTAATAAAAGCCAAAGATGTTCCCGAAATTTTCTGGTATGTCTTTTGCAAAACATCCTGGATAAATTTAAACAGGGATAATCCCGACGCCATAGCCGAACTGCCTTCAATAATCCCTCTGGCAAAAAAGATAGAAGAACTTAATCCCTCCTATTACTATAATGGCATCTATTCCGTTTTGGGCGCTTATCATGTGATAAGACCAAGGATGTTTGGCGGCAATCCAAAAAAATCAAAAGAATATTTCATTAAAGCCCTTCATGGCGAAGGCGAGCAATTTTTGCTCAATAGATTCATCTATGCCAAGCTTTACGCGATTACCATGCAAGAGGAAGAACTTTTTGATAAACTCATGGAAGAAATATTAAACGCCCCTGAAAACAAACTGCCTGAAACAAATCTTGCAAATGAAACAGCCAGAGAAAAAGCCTCTGCGCTGAAGGAGAAAAGAAATGAATTATTTTAACAATAGCTCGGCAGCGAGACAGCTCGGCAGCGAGACAGCTCAACAGCTATTAAACGGCAAACAACAAAAAAGCAAATCAAAAAACTTGAGTTTTTTCTCTTTGGTCTTTGCGGGAATGTTTTTCTTTAGCGGTATGGGAAATTGCGCGACAGTGATAAAATTCGCGACCCTGGCTCCCGAAGGCACTTCATGGCTAAAAACCATGCGGGAATTCTTTAAAGATGTGAGCGCGAAAACGGAAAACAGAATTAAATTTAAAATCTATCCCGGCGGCATAGCGGGAGATGAAAAAGATGTAATTAGAAAAATAAGAATAGGGCAATTGCATTCCGGCGCCTTTACCGGTGTCGGCATTGGAATAATCGCGCCTCCCATAAGAATTTTGGATATGCCTTTCTTATTTAGAAATTCGGGTGAAATTGATTTTGTATTAAATAAATTCGATAAAAAATTCAGACAAATTTTTGACAAAAAAGGCTATATACTTCTTGGTTGGTCGGAAGTGGGCTCAATTAATATTATGTCCAATACTCCGATTACAAAGCCGGAAGATTTATCCCCTGTTAAAATGTGGCTCTGGGAAGGCGACCCCGTAGCTCACGCTACTTTCCAAGCGATGAAAATAAATCCCATTCCGCTTTCCATAACCGATGTCATGACTTCGCTTGAAACCGGCATGATAGACGGAATTTACGCCTCGCCGTTATCGGCCATAGCTCTGCAATGGTTTACCAAAATGAAATACGCCCTGTCACTGCCTATAACGAATGCTTCGGGCGCCGTGCTTATAAGCAAAAGAGCCTTTAACAAATTATCCGCCGGCGATAAAGAAATTATGATTAAAGCCGGAAAAAAATATTTCAGAAAACTGACTCTTCTCAGCCGCTCGGACAATAAGAAATCCATAAAAACCCTTAAAAAACATAAAATAATTTTTACCGACCCCCAATCAAAAGAAACCGTTAAAACTTTTGAAAATATGGGAAAAGAAGCCAGAAAATCTCTGATTGGAAAACTATATTCCGAAGAATTGATGAAAGAAGTTGAAAACGCGATTAAAGAATATAGAACAAAAAAAGTGGTAAAAAACCATAAGAAGAAAACTGTAAACAAAAAGAAAAAATAAAACTCTAGGATTCTTTGACCGCCCTGACTCTCCGACTCTAAGACTCCGTGACTCTATATGAAATATTTACTTAAACTTGAACATTTTATAGTCAAAGGCGAAAAATTTCTTATTATAGCTTTTGTCTTTTTTATGGTTACACTTTCATTTCTGCAAGTGGTTTTAAGGCTTTTCTTTAACTACGGCATAGTTTGGCTGGACCCCGTTTTAAGGCATATGGTTTTATGGAGCGGTTTTGTAGGTGCTATTCTCGCTTCCACATACTCCAAACATTTCGCTCTGGATATAGCCTTTAAAATACATTCCGAAAAACTCCGCAAACTATCGATGATAGTGGCAAATAAATTTACACTCATCATAAGCCTTCTTCTTTTTTACGCGGCCTATAAATTTATAAGAGATGAAGCGATGGCGGAGTCTGTAGCTTTTTATGCCGGAAAATTTGAAATAAAAACCGCTTTCGCTGAAATCATAGTGCCTATAACTTTCTTTCTTATGGCATTTCATACCTTCATTAATTCATTCAGAAATGAAGAAGCGGAGAAAAAAGAAGAATGATAACAGGTATTTTAATTTGCTTGGCTCTTCTTATTTTCGCTCTTTTGGGCGCGCCCATTTTCTCGCTTGTAGGCGCGGGAGCCCTTTACCTTTTCTGGCAAGTTGATATTGATTCTTCCGCCGTCATTATTGAAATGATGCGCCTTACAAGCCTGCCCGCTCTTATAGCCATTCCCCTTTTCACATTTTCGGGTTATGTTTTGGCCGAAAGCAAAGCTCCCCAAAGACTCTTAAATATAGCGCAGTCTCTTTTTGGTTTTCTGCCCGGCGGCATTGCCATAGTTTCACTTCTGTCAGCGGCTATCTTTACCGCCTTTACCGGAGCGTCGGGCGTTACCATTATAGCTTTGGGCGGACTCCTGTATCCCATGCTCATGAAAGAGGGTTATAAAGAAAAATTCACACTCGGCCTTATAACAACTACCGGAAGCCTGGGGCTTTTATTTCCCCCCAGTCTGCCGATAATCCTTTATGGGCTTGTGGCTAAAATAAGCATAGGCGAACTTTTTAAAGCGGCTTTTGTCCCCGGAGTATTTATCATTGTCGTGCTTTCAACTTACGCCATAATAATAGCCAGAAAAGCCAATATGCCCAGGCGGAAATTTTCTCTTGAAAAAATCAAAACCTCCGCCAGAGACGCCATTTGGGAAATCCCCCTGCCCATCATAATAATAGGCGGAATTTATAAAGGTTTTTTCACAGCAAGCGAAGCCTCTTCAATAATGGCTTTCTATGTTATTTTGGTGGAAGTTTTTGTTTATAAAGATTTGGATTTATTTAAAGATATTCCAAAAATAGCGATTAAAAGCATGCTCTTGGTCGGCGCGATTTTCATTATGCTGGGCATGGCGCTGGGCTTTACCAATTATATGATAGACGCTCAATTGCCCGATAAAATTTTCGCTTTCCTTCATTCTTTTATTGAAAATAAAATTTTCTTCCTGATTATATTGAATATCTTCCTGCTCGCCATTAATATGATTGAGATTTTCTCGGCCATAGTGATAGTGGTGCCCATAATAGTTCCCATCGCGCTCCAATACGGCGTTGACCCCATTCATCTCGGAATAATTTTTCTGGTAAATCTTGAGATAGGTTATATGACGCCGCCGCTCGGCCTTAATCTTTTCCTTTCAAGCTCGCGCTTTAATAAAAAAGTTACCACAATTTACAAAGCCGCATGGATATTCTGGCTGATACAAATCGGAATTCTAATTCTGATAACCTATTTCCCGAAAATATTTTTTATACTGCGATAAAACCTGTAGCATAATATATTTTTAATTGAAGAGACCTTATAGTTAATGGAGACAATATGAAAAATACCATTTTAATATCTATGGCATTGATAATCTTCTGTCCGGTTTTTTCACAATCTAAAGAACACGATTACGCCTATTGGGACAGCAAGTGCATTTACGCGAAAGTCATTAAAAATCAAATATATGTCTGTTCAAAAGCGGTGGAAACATGGGATATAAGTAAAGCCCCCGCATCACATTTGTCCGGACATTATCAGATTCTGGGAGAAGCTCATAATGCTCTTCGCGAATATCACGCGGCAATAAAATATTACACTAAAGCCATTGAACTAAACAAAAATCACTCTCCCCTTTACAATAACAGAGCCAATTCTTATGCAGACATAGGCGATTACGCCAATGCGCTTAAAGATCTTACAAGCGCAATCCGCATTAGCCCAAAATTCTTTTTTCTTTATGAAAATCGCTGTCAATTTTTCACGAATCGAAAAGATTATGTTAACGCTTTAAAGGACTGCAATTACGCGATAAAACTTAAACCCAAAGGCACCTATACGAATTATAAAAGGCGAAGCGAACTATATTTTGAGATGAAAGAATATGACAAGGCGCTAAAAGATGTAGATACGGCCATTTATCAATTCCACCGCCACGGCTCTGTTCTAAAGACCATAAAAGAGAAAGATGAAAATGAGAGCTACAAACAAGCAAAAGCCACAAGAATAAAATTTCTTTATGCTCTTCGCGCTGAGATTAATGTTGAAAAAAAAGAATATATGGAAGCGCTCAAAGATTTAAACGGCGCCTTAAAAGTTGACCCTAACTACTCCTTCGCGTATTATTTGCGCGGAAAAATATGCGCCCTTACGGGAAAAAATGATTTTGCGTTAAAGAATTACAATGCGGCAATAAAAACAAGTCCTAAAACCGCTTCCGACGCCTATGCGGCGAGAGGCTTTCATTATTATAAAACAGGCAAATATTCCTTAGCGATAAAAGATTATAATAAAGCCCTAAAATTCTCATCAACACCGATGCCTGACACGAACTATCACAGAGCGCTTTATTATCTGCGCGTTAAAAAATACAAAAAAGCCCTTAACGATTTAAATAAGGCGATTAATGAAAAATCTCTGTTTCCCGAAGCCTATTTCGCGCGCGGAAAAGCGTATGAAAAATTAAATGATATTGAATTCGCAAAATATGACTACCAAACAGCTTGTGAAGGCGGCCTAAAAAAAGCCTGCTCAAAATAATAGAACCGGGGTTTTACAAAGCGCCCTAATCCCAAATCCTCAGATAAGATACCTTTATGGGTGGGTAACAATATAAAGAGGGGCGGGACACACTACACCCACAACAGCAAATCCGAAGGGCATATTATTTATGAAGCGATTTTGAGGGTTTTCCGCCACACAGCTTTGGCGGATCCGCCGATTTGTTTGGAGGAAGCCTTGAAAGCAAGATTTATAAGTGTATCTCTCCGAGAAGGCGAGGATGATTGAAGAAGAAAACATTGTTTTCGACTGAGTGGACTGGGCTTTCGTAAGGACTGCTATGGACACCCATCAGCGTTCAAGTTCCGCAGCCTCGGCGATTATTTGATATTTTGACGGCGTTAAAAACCCGACCGATGAGCTGAATAAAAAATATGTCCTTAGAAACCCATGTTTACTCACCAAACGGGTGAGAATTTAAAATTAGAAAAATTAAACTAACTTAAGCCTCTTTATCGGAGATATAAAGAATTTTTTATTAATTCGTAAGCTTCATTGTTTTAGATGAGGATTTGGGCTAATGCGCGCTCTTGACAACAAAAACACACACTGCTAAAGTATGAGTAAGATATATGGAGGCATCATGACTAGAATCTTCTTAAATACCTGTTTAATATTTATCGCAATCACTTGCGTAAATGCCGAAGAAAAAAAAGCCGATATCCTACAGCACATGGAAGAAGCGAAGGGCTCCGGCGCTGAGACGACAAAAAATCCAAAAAATTTTGAAAAGATTTCTGCAATAAACAGCTCATGGGCCACAGGGGAAAACACGAATCTTCCGAACCTGAATGGAACAAAAAACAAAAATTCTTCAGTCGCTTCAGAATCATTTAAAAAGCCCGAACTAAATGTCTTGCCGGAAACTCCGGTTCCCACATTGATGGATCCTAAAGAAGAAATAATTCTTAGAATGATAGAATCGGACCATGACATATCCGACAAAACGCGTTCCATTCTGGTAAAAACACTCAGCCAATACAAGATGGAAGCTCTTCAGAAACTTTACGATTCAGGATTCAGAGCGGTGGTAAAAGAAGACCATGAGGATTTTCCTTCATCCAAATTCGGTCCCGCCAGCCAATATTACACAAAACCAAAAATTTATATGCGCAAGGACTATTTGGAAGGAACGCTATGGACAAAAACAAGAACAGTGGCAAAAAACCTTGCATCATGGGCATTAAGAGAAGTGCCTTGGGGCGGCCCAAGAGAAACCATCATGCACGAAGTGGGCCATGCGTGGGATTTCAATGTACAGGGAGGAGAACAAACCGACCCCAGACTTAAGGAACTATACAAAAACCATCTGGCTGCCGTTGAAGAAGATTCAAAGAATAGATGGAGTTATTACGCTACCAATCCCCCTTTAGCTAAAGAGTATCTGGCGGAAGGCTACAGAATGTACGGCCAGAGCGAAAAATCCAATAGAATTCTCAGAGAAAAAGATCCTGAATTCTATAAATGGTTAAAACCCCGCGCTG
This sequence comes from Elusimicrobiota bacterium, assembly GCA_030639665.1. GTDB lineage: Bacteria > Elusimicrobiota > Elusimicrobia > Elusimicrobiales > UBA9959 > JAKLQJ01. The sequence goes on from DAOWCC010000029.1 coordinate 14,946, forward strand.
ACGCATTATACGACTTTTAATTAAAGTGGAAAAATAAACATACCGTATTTCCCAACCCATATAAGACAATTGCTTATAAAAAAAGCCCCGGCAAAACCCGGGGCTTTTTATTTTTTAATATTTTTCCGCAAGCCAAATCAATTGGAATCATACTCTTTTAATATGAAACTCCCCCAACCTAAAGACTGCGGTTTTCTGCGAAGGAAGATGAATAATAGGACACTGCCTAAGAAATAGTTAGAATATATATGGAACAATTAGCTTTGGAGAAAGATTTATGGAGCTGGACCTGCTGGGAAAATTAATGGCTTTATTCTGCGCCGTCATCTGGGCGGGCGCGGTCATTTTTTTCAAACTGGCGGGAGACAATATCCGTCCTCTGCCCTTAAACATCTATAAAACCACGATTACCGCCGCCATTATATTACCGTTTTTAGTTTTGACCGGAATCCCCCTCGTGCCGGACTCGCTCCCGAATTCCCAATGGCTGGCGATTATCGCCAGCAGCATATTGGGTATCACCATTGCGGACACTTTATTTTTCGCCTGCCTCAATCGCATAGGCGCAGGCATGACCGCTATTGTAGATTGCCTGTATGCCCCTTTTGTCATGACTGCGACCTGGCTGTTCCTATATGAAAATCCGAGCGCGGCGCAAATAGGCGGAGCAGTACTTGTCGTAGGAGCGGTGCTTGCGGCAGCTTACAAAAAAAGCGGCTCATTGCCGTCGAAAAAAATTATCAGCGGTATTTTATATGGAATCGCGGGCATGGCTCTCATGGCCATCAGCATCGTTATTATGCGCCCTGCTTTAGACCATGTC
>DAOWCC010000156.1 GCA_030639665.1 Elusimicrobiota bacterium
GCATGAACTTCGTTCATTTAGAATAGCGTTCGCAATTTCTTATATTGGCATTCGCCAATTAAACAACTAGGAGCTCAGGGGTTCTATTGATTAAAATTTTGTGGGTTTTATGGGGGGGTATTAATTATTAAGAGTTTAAAAAAAGCTGGTGGACCTGAGGGGGATCGAACCCCAGGACGAATGCATGAACTTCGTTCATTTGGAACGGCATTCGCCATCTTCTTAATGCTGAGAGTGGACTGGGCTGACGAAGGTTTGCTATGGACACCCATCAGTGTTCAAGCTCAGGGCTTCGATAAATAAATATTTTGGATTAATAAAAGTTGGTGGACCTGAGGGGGATCGAACCCCTGACCTCCTGCATGCCATGCAGGCACTCTCCCAGCTGAGCTACAGGCCCATATTTTCAAATCTAGATAATACTTTGTGAGAACAATTTTACAAATTACTGTGGGCTTCGGTCTCGCTGTGAGGTGTCCGTAGCAGTCCTTTGATAGAACAGTCCACGTTTCCCAGCTGAGCTACAGGCCCATGTTTGATAGGAACAAATCTACTACTTACTATATTTTAAGAAAATTAGAGTTTAATCTCAAGTCTTATATTTTTTATCTTCTTTTAAAAATTGTCGTTGCTGTCGCATTGTCGTACTGCCAAGCTGCTTGCCCCTCCGAAGCTTGTTAGCGTAGGAGGGGCGAGTTATAGTGATTTATCACCTTCTGTTTAGACTTCAAAATTATGTAAAATAGCTCTTGTTGTAATTAAAAATAAGGCGGTTAATAATGAAAATCCATTCTTTTAATGTTGTGCCAAATCTTCCCGACAATTTAAAAGTTCTCAATAAACTTGTTAATAATATGTGGTTCGCTTGGAATTGGGATGCCATAATGATGTTTGTCAGCATGGATGAAGATTTATGGCATGAATCAAAAAGAAATCCCAAGTGGATTTTGGGAGCCTTATCTCCCGAGCAAATAAAAGCATTGAGTGAGGATGCCAATTTTATTAAGAGTCTTGAAGATGTGGATAAAAAATTTGAAACTTATATGAATTATAAGGATACATGGTTTAATACTCATCATACGGCCTCGGAAAAAAATATGAGCATCGCGTATTTTTCCATGGAATACGGAATTGGAGAGGGGCTTCCCATTTATTCGGGCGGTCTTGGTATGCTCTCCGGCGATCATATGAAAACCGCCAGTGATTTGGGCCTGCCTTTGGTCGGAGTGGGACTTTTATATAAAAAAGGTTATGTTAAACAAGTTCTAAACCGCGATAATTGGCAGGTTGAAACCTATCCTGAAAATCAGTGGCACAGTATGCCGGTTCAAGTTGTTAAAGATTCTTCGGGTAAGCCATTGCGAGTTGAAGTTGAAATAGACTCGGAAAAAGTAAAAGTGGGCATTTGGCGCGTGCCTGTAGGCAGAACATCTCTGTATTTGCTGGATACCAATCTTCCGGAAAATTCTCCTGAAAAAAGAGTTATAACCGAACAATTATATGGCGGTGATAGGGCAAATAGAATAAGCCAGGAAATAGTTCTTGGAATAGGCGGAGTTAAAGCTCTCGCGGCCATGGGTATTAAACCTACGGTTTATCATGTGAATGAAGGACATTCGACATTCCTTTTGTTTGAAAGAATAAAGCAGATAATGAAAGAAAGAAAAGTTTCTTTTAAAGAGGCTAAAGAAACCGTTTGGGCATCTTCCGTCTTTACCACTCATACTCCCGTTATGGCCGGTAATGAATATTTTGATTTTGATTTGGTTAAAAAGTATATGGAGTCCTATTGCAAAGATTTGGGAATAAGTTTTGCCGAGTTTTTGGAAATAGGAAAGGAAGAAGAAACCTCAATGGGTTATTGTATGACGGTTGTGGCTATGAGGCTTTGCGCTTTTGTTAATGCTGTCAGTCATCTTCATAAGGATGTTTCCAAGGACATGTGGCATAAATTATGGCCCGGTCTGCCGAGATACGAGGTTCCTATCGACGGAATAACAAATGGCGTTCATATTTCTTCATGGATTAGTCATGAACATCAAGATTTATATAAAAAATCCATACCGCCGCAAGAGGCTGAGAAAGACAGTTTTAACAATTTGAATTGGGAAAAACTTGGCGATATGGATGATAAAGAACTTTGGGATGTTCATATGGCGAGAAAAAAGAAGCTCATTAAGCTTGTTCGAGGGCGTCTTAAGAATCAATATAAAAGATTGGGCGCCGATCACACTATTTTAGATGAAATAGATAATATTCTTCATCCTGAATATTTGACTATCGGTTTTGCCAGGAGGTTCGCGACCTATAAAAGAGCCACTCTTATAATGAGAGATATGAAAAGACTTGCCGAAATTGTAAATAGCAAAGGAATGCCGGTGCAATTTATTTTTGCGGGCAAGGCTCATCAAGCTGATTCAAGCGGTAAAGAATTTATTAAGGAAATAGCTCAGTATAGTATGGATAAGAAATTCAACAATAGAGTTATATTTGTGGAAGATTATAATATGAATGTTGCCAGATATATGGTGCAGGGGGTTGATGTATGGATGAATAATCCGATAAGACCTTTGGAAGCGTCGGGAACCAGCGGTATGAAGGCTGCCATAAACGGTGTATTGAATCTTTCGGTGCTTGATGGCTGGTGGGAAGAAGGATATTGCCCTGAGGTTGGCTGGGCTATAGGCGGCAGTGAGCATTATAAGGATGATGAGGAAAGAGATTATGTGGAATCGGAGGCAATTTATAATCTTATTCAAAAAGTTATAGCTCCTTTATATTATGAGCGCGGACCTGACGGTTTGCCCCATGAATGGATGAAGATGCAGAAAAGTTCAATTAAAAAACTTATTCCTCAATTTAATACGGGCAGAATGGTTAAAGAGTATTATGATAAGTTTTACATAGTCGCGCATAATGCCGATAAAAAACTGCATGATAAGGGGAAACTTCCTTTGATAGCCGCTTGGCGCAAGAAAATTGAAGATAATTGGCAGCATGTTAATGTCGCCGTGGATTCTTTTAAGCCTGAAATGGAGATACATTTGGGGCTTAAAGTGCCGGTTAGAGCCATTGTTCATTTGGGCGCTTTAAGCGTGGATGATGTTGATGTCCAATTATATATCGGGGACGCGGATGGGGAATCAACATTTAAAAACGGTAAAACCATTTCCATGCAATATGATTCTCGAGATGGAGACGCCTATGTTTTTAAGCGGGATGTTGAATGTCTTGAAAGCGGCAGGCACGATTTTGCCATAAGAGTTATGCCCAAACATAAGGATTTGGTTCATCCATATATGCCTTTATTTGTTAAATGGAATGAAAAATAGGTTAAATAGGGTTGTAATCGAGTTTGTAAATGATATAATAGTAGTAAGCGTAAATATCATTTATGATGTTAAACGCCCTAAGTATAAATTAGAGAGGTAAATTAACACATGACAAAAGGTAAAGTAAAGTGGTTTAACGACAAAAAAGGGTTCGGTTTTATCGTTCCCGACGATGGTTCTAAAGAACTTTTCGCTCACCATTCTTCAATTCTTGGTGACGGATTCAAAACTCTTTCCGAAGGACAGGAAGTGGAATTTGAAACTGAAAACACAGATAAAGGCCCCAAAGCTATCAACATCAAAAAAGCTTAAGTCTCTTATTTGAGTTATCAAGACCGGCTTCGTTATTAAACGAAGCCGGTTTTTTTTTATTTTAATTTGCTTTAGCAAATTAAAATAATCCGCCGAGTTGTAGTGGCGGATAATAAATGCAAAGTAAAAGAAAATAACCCTCCACATATTGTGGCGGGTTATTTTTTTATAGACAGTATGTATATGTGTGCTATTTATGCTTTTTAGAACCGGCTTTTTTATTTGTTTTATATAGTATTTTTCTTGTGGTAAACTTTGGGGACTCGTTTTTGTCCCTAATCTTTTTTCCGTAAAAAGCAATCATTTTAATTCTTTTTTCGTATATCCAATTTGCTTTTTTATCAACTTTTGTTTGATAGTGATATTCGTAAACAGGTTCCAAGGAATCAGCGGTAAAAAAAAGTTCGGCTTTTTTATTTCCTTTTTTATCATAGTAAGTTTCTATTTTGGATTGTACGGCCTCCACATCGTCATAAATAATTTCTTCTTTTTTTCTAAGAGTATAATCGTTTCTAAAATCAGTGATTATTTTTTTTGTTACCAGGTCATGTTCGTTTGTAATGGTTAGAGTTTCCGTTTTAGTGGCATTATTAAAAGAAAATTTTTCTTTTTTAGCGAGGGTATCGGTAAAATCATATTCAATCCTTTCTTTGAGTTTTCCATTTTTATTGTAGTCGAAAGTTTTTTTATTCTCCAGTTCTCCCAGAGAATTGAAAGCATATTGATTGGTGATTTGTTTTTTCTTATTAAGGACATTAAAATGGCTTTTCAAAAGATAGGCTTGTTGTTTATTTGAAAAAGCTTTTTCCGTATTATAAACATAGGTTATGGCTATTTCTTTTTTTCTGAATTCCTTACAAAAATCTCTGATGATATCGGCATCTTCAATCAAAAATGTTGTTTTAATAGTTTTCTTGGATGTTTTTCTTGAACATAAAGCTTGTGAATATTGAGGGGTTTTATAAATATATTCGAATTTGGATTGAAGCAGACCTTTGGAATATTTTTTATTTTCCAATAATAAGCCCTCTTTATTATAAATCAGGACATTTTTGGATAGGGCTTTTCCCATAAACCATGTTTTTCCTTTTTTCCGGGTTTGATGTTTGATGGTTTCTATTGTTTTAATATTACCCTTTAGTTCAATGTTTTTAGTGATATTCTGAGCGAATAAAGGTATTTGCAATAACAAGAATAGTGATGATATAAGAGTTATAATTTTCACCCTACCACCTGCTTGCCCGCTATAAGCGGGCGTGTATTTCTCTAGATTATTCTGTAAAGAATAATTCAGTATAGATGTTTTTTGATTGTCCTTTGGACAATAAGTAGGTGGTAGGGTCATAAAATCTCCAACTGGTTTTTTAGTGTTCGTCCCGTCATTTTGAGATAATATTCTTATTGTCTCAAAAAGCGGGGTTTCTAGGATGTTCAAAAATATATTATACTTAATAGAACTGATTTTTCACCATAATTAATTTAACTACGCCAAACTAACGGAGGTTTTATCATGACTGAACAAAAAACGGAAAAAAGCAAAACTATGCAGCTTCAAGTTGATGCCGATGAAAATACGGCTCAAGGTATATACGCTAATCTTGCGGGAGTAACTCATAGCGAGACTGAGTTTATTTTTGATTTTTTATTTTTACAGCCCAATCAGCCAAAGGCCAAATTAAGAGCCCGCATAATATCAAGTCCCGTTCATACCAAGCGCTTTATAGCGGCTTTAAAAGAGAACATTAAAAGATATGAAGAACGCTTTGGGATTATTCCGGAAAGAGATGTCAATATAACTCAGGGGCATAGTTAATAACTGATAGGGGCGAGGGAAGAGGGCTTAGGGGTTAGAGGTCTAAGGAATATTCCTAAGTTCTACTAAATATAAAAGAGGCAAGACTTATAAGTCTTGCCTCTTTTATATTTAGTAGAACTTAGGAATATTCCTTAGAC
>DAOWCC010000150.1 GCA_030639665.1 Elusimicrobiota bacterium
TAAGGGATGTGGCGCTCCATGCTACCACACGGTTTTTTGACCAAGGGTTTAACGAGCTGCCACATCCTACAACTACTATGCTTATTATACTTATGTACTAAAATATAACATACAAGGGTGACAGGATGAACAGGATGTAAAAAGCAATGAAGAATTCGTTACAAGCAAATCTCCCCCAACCCCTCTTTACTAAAGAGGGGAATAAGAATAAAAAAATTCTTCCCCCTTTAAGAAAGGGGGATTGAGGGGGATTTTGGCAGAATAAACGGCTCAAAACATTTGACAGGATTAACAGGATAAAACAGAAGCAAATCGCAGAGGACGCGAAGAACATAAAACAGCGGAGAACGCAGAGTGGACTACGCTATCGTTCGCTTTAGGCGGACCCATTAGCGCTCAAGAATAAAAAACTCAGCGGAATCAGCGTTAAAAAAGTTTTCGCCTAAGGCGAACTAACTTGATATTTTCGTATTCACGGATTGGTTTAAATAATGGTAAATGGCTGTTTGTCGTCTGTCCAAAGGGTGAAGCTGAAAGTAGAACCTTTATTTAACTCGCTTTCGGCCAATATTTGGCCTTTGTGCCGTTCCATCACGCGTTGAACAGTGCTCAAACCTATGCCGGTTCCCGGAAATTCATCCATGGTGTGAAGGCGTTGAAAGGGCTTAAATATCTTGTGCAGATATTTCATCTCAAAGCCGCAACCATTGTCTTTTACAAAATATATATTTTGGCCTTCTTTTTTTATCATTCCAAATTCTATGGTGGGATTTTCGGTTTTTTTTGTGAATTTCCACGCGTTTTCCAATAGGTTTTCAAGAGATTCCATCAGAAGACCTTTGTCCCCTCTCGCTTCAATGCCTTTGGCGATGATAATGTTTATCTGCCGCTCCGGTTCGCTATTTTGCAGGCGTTTAATAATTTCCTTTACCAGAGTTGTCATATCCACGGCAGAGCAATCCATTTCTTGGCGTATAATGCGGGAGAGTTTAAGTAAATTATCTATAATTTCCGTCATATGCTGGCAATTATTCTTTACTTTCTTGATATATTCTTTTCCATCATCGTCCAATATATCTGAATAGTTCTGTTCCAGAAGGCTCGCGAAACCGTCCATGCGCCTCAGTGGGCCGCGTAAATCGTGAGAGGCGGAATAGGTAAAGGCTTCCAATTCTTTATTGGCCATTCGTAATTCGGCGGTTCGTTTTGTTACCTTGTCTTCCAATTCATTGTGAGCTTTTATAAGTTCCGCCGTTGCCACATCGCGTTCTCTGCTTTTTTCCTCCAAGGTTTTAATCATGGAATTAAAACCATCGGACAGTACTCCAATTTCATCGCCGCGTTTTAGGATGGAGCGGATTGAATAATCCTGTTTGCTGGCTATAGTTTTTGTAATTTCAGCCAATTGCAGTATGGGCTGAGATATGAGTCTTTGAACGCGAGTGGTTAATAAAAAGATAATTATGGCAATGCAGAGCACTAATATAATAATCAGTTTTACGCGGTTCCAAATTTTTTTCGTTAACTGCGTGGTGGAAACGCCTATATGAAGTGTGCCGTAAAACTTTCCTTTGTAAGTCATTGGTTCATAAATCGCAAGTTCTGCATTAATGAATTTTGTATATGTTTCTTTCAGTGAAGTTGGTATTCCAGGCGATTTGCACTTGAACTTTTTTCCATCGTGAGCGTAGGAGGCAAAAATATTTTCGTGAATATCATAAATTACCGCGTGGTCTATGTTTCCTATTAAAGAAAGTTTTTCAAGAGCTTGAGAGGCTTCATCTTTGTAATCGAAAACCAGATCTCCAATACAGTATTCCGCTGTTATTTTGGCGTTTAGAATGGAATCTGCTATCAATTCTTCTCGGAAATGGCGCGCGTCAAGAGCGGTTATTATGGTGAAACCCACCATTAGCGCGAAAAAAGCCACCGCCATAATAAGCGCAGTCAGCTTGGTGTTTAGCGACATGGTTTCAAGAAATTTCATTTAGTGTCTTTGCCGTATACTATTGTTGCCAGGCGTAAAAGTTTTGAACTGATGATAAGTCCGCTTTTACGGGCGCCGCCGAGATTTATATTGAAACGGATGCGCTGTTTTTTTCTGTAAAGCGATATATGAGTTCCTTTTTGAGCCAGTTTTTCACCGTCTCCCACAATAAGTATCGGTTTGTTTTCCGCCAAGGAAAGTATGTCAGCCAGATTTTTCTTTTCGGTTTTTGCTATAAAAAGCAGATGGCATTTCTCAAGCGAGTCTTGTTCTTTCATGTGGCGCAATATTACCCGGCGATTTTTTATTTTCCGGGTCTTTACCAGTTTTCTGAGATAAGGACCGAATGGATTTTTCCCGACTAAAGTTATGATAAAAGGTTCGTTCGGATTTGAAAAAGTCCCTTTCGGCCAGTCAATGAATTTGGGTATCTTTGTCAGGAATTCGGCTTTTACATGATATTCGAAAAATTTATGGCTTGTAGCCATTGTCAAATTTTGTTCGGAATTGACGCTAAGTCCTATCAATATAAGAAGAGCCGTTAGGATTGTCCGTCCTATCAATGGTTTATTTGGGATATGTGTTTTTTTTGAAACATTTTTAAATACAATGTTTTTTAATCGGTTAAGCAAGTTGTTCATAGTCTTTTTTCAATGTATCCTCATGTTTAGTTATATTCATCTTAAAACAAAAATATGAAATTTAAAATTCAAGTGTCATGCCCGCGTATACGCTTCTAGGATCTTGCGGGGACGCTCCAAAGCCTTCGTCCGGAGCTCTTGTGGGATTGGAGTAAGAGGCATTGGTTAGATTCTGTATGTTTAAAAATACTGAGAGATTATTATTTCCAATCGGTATATTCCCGCGTTTGGCATAAAGATTTACAATGGCGAAAGGATCACTGCTTTGCTTTATTTTACTGAGAAGATTCCTGTTATAACTGCGTGATTGATATATAAAACGCGGAGAAATGCTCCATTTGCCGAATGTAGCGTCCACGCCCGCGCGGGCGGAGTCTTTAGCGCTATAAGAAAGAAATGTGGCTCCTTCCGAATATCCCTTTGAATGTGTATAAGCCGCGTAGGTTACCATATCAATTTTGCCGAGTTTCGTTATGGCGTCCATACGCAGCGTTCCGCCGTAAATTCGGCTGACATCATCAGTATTTACAAAGGTTTGAACATAAGCGACAGGAACACCTTTGAAAGAGGTTATGGTTTTATCCCTTTTGGTTCTGATTAGGTCATAAATATAAGAATTGTATCCATTGAAGCTTAGCCATAATGTATCGGTGAATTTATAACTCGCTTCCAACTGAAATGAGCGGATTTTCTCCGGCTTTAAATCCGTATTGGGAAGATAAAAATAAGAGCTTCTAAGGCCAGTAACGGTTGTTGTGTCGGCGTAAAAAGAGCCATAGTGCTGATAGGTTTTGTCGGGCGAGGGAGCGAGAAAGGCTTCACCGTAAAGCAATTTAAAATTAGTTTTTTTATGCGGCTTGAATACAAGTCCCGCTTTGGGATTGAGAGAATCTCCATAACGGCTATTGCGGTCATAACGGATGCTGAGACTGGCTTGAACGGAAGAGTATTCCCTGAAATTAAACTGAGTATAGGCGCCGGTATTGCTGTATTCATTGAAATAGAAATCCTGTGAAATGCCAAGATAAGTTCCGGAGCTGTCATATATATCCGAACCGGGATAAACAAAATTTTGAGAGTCCGCGCTTAAGTCCCTATTATAAGCGGTCGCAAGGTCGGCGGTGCGTGGAAGAACCAAGTGATCTTCATAGGACAGGCCGAAAAGAATAAGGCTTTCTTCGCCTATTTTACAGCTTGCTTTTTCTTCAATTATAGAGCTTTTATCCCGCGCGTATTTGTAGGCGTCATCATAATTTGAATAGACATTGATAAATTTAGTTTCAGGATCCAGTTCATATGAATGGGCGGATATTGAAGTGTTAAATTTCTACCTTTCGTTTTCGGAAGAAAAAACATGTTTGGCTGAAAGGGTTTCATAATTTGTTTTGACAATCGCGTCATTGACATAAAGTGAATACTCCGGTTTCATTCCGAGCGAGGATGAATGGGACTCCGTCATTTTTATCCAGGCAAGTTCAAAATTGTTCATATTTAGCCGAACATGCGTAAAAAGAGAGTTTTCATCGGCATTGAAGCTGCGGAATGGGACGGTTGTTTCTCCGGTGAAAGTTTTCATTCTGCCGCTTTGATATTCATCATTGTACCATGAAAAATCGCTTGAATGATCTTTTGGCATGGAAGGTCCGTCTGAATGATAAGAGTCGGCAGTTATGGAAATAGCCGCGTTGTCTAGAAATTGGATTTTACCGCCTCCGACAGCGGAATAATTTTGTGTATTATAATTTCCATAAGAGCCGGAAAGATTTTGTTTTTCCAAGTCTTTGCCGGTTTTTGTAACTATATTTATCACCCCTGTGAAGGCGTCTGATCCGTATAATGCCGACATCGGACCCATCACGATTTCCACTCTTTTGGCGTTTCTGAGGGAAAATTGCCTGCCAAGAGCGTAAAAATTTCCGGTAACGGGTGTGACGCGTATGCCGTCAATGAAAATTTGAATCCGTTCATTGCCGTTTATCCCTTGTACCGTTAATATATTATTCGTGTCCGTTCCCGCCAAGTGAGCTATTTCTATTTGCGGCACATCCTCAAGAAGGTCAATCAGTGATGTATAACCGCGGGCGCGGATGGTTTCTTCCGTTATAACATGGGCCAAAGCGGCTGATTCCGAAGGTTTTTCGTCCGTAAAAGAGGAAGCTTTTATTGGAATATCAAGAAGATCTTCAAGAGTTAGTCCGCCAAGTTCCGCGGTATAGGCGGAGGCTTTTTCAAATGGCGCGGAAACTGAAATGGCCACTATTGTAGCTATAATAAAGAATTTTATTGATTTCATTTAATCTCCCTAAATTTAGCCTTCGTGTTTATTTAGCAAATTTTTACTTTATTTGTCTTTGGGCATCAGTTTCACAATTAAAAACCAGAAATCTTCTATTGTTCTCACTATTTTTTCAAAATCCTCCATTTTGACCGGCTTGGAGATAAAGCAATTCGCGTGATGCTTATATGTTTTTATGATATCTTCTTCGGCTTGTGAAGTGGTAAGTATTATAACGGGAATGCTTTTTAAATCGGGATCTTCTTTTATTTCCGTGAGCACCTCATAGCCGTCTTTTTTTGGGAGGTTTAAATCCAGAAGAATAATATCAGGAGTGGGATTTTTTTTGTATTCTCCTTCTTTGCGCAGGTATGCCATTGCTTCAACACCGTCTTTGACCACATGGATGAGATTTTTTACTTTGGCTTTTTTAAATACTTGCAGGATAAAAAACGCGTCATCTTCATTATCTTCCACCAGAAGTATTTCAATAGGTTCACTGTTGATTTTAGGCATATATTCTCCTTAATTTGAGTTTGTCGGTCAGAGTTGATTTTTAGCATTAAATGATTGCTAAATCACAATTAAAAGAATCGATTCCCCCAACTCAATTAAACGAAAAAAGGGGTGTTAACGCAAGCTTTTTCTTGTCCTTTTGTATAAACAGAGTCCGAGAGATTTGGAGTCAGGAGTTTTGGAGTTAAAAAAGTGTATGGAAAGAAATTCCCTAAACTTTTTTTATTTTATCTTGTCGTATAGGAATTTCAAAGTTTGGGAATAAAAGCAAATCTTCCCCCTTGTATGTTATATTTTAATACATAAGTATAATAAATATAGTTAAGTTGTAGGATGTGGCAGCTCGTTTCCCCCTTGGTTTTTAAAACCGTAGTAAAGCACGGAGCGCCACATCCCTTATTCTCATAATCCGAATTGTTGCAAGGCGCTTTAAAGCCCGAATTTCACAAGGTCGGATAA